>JAGVCY010000109.1 GCA_020058965.1 Candidatus Omnitrophota bacterium
CTCTCTCCCATGGTCGTACCCATCACCACTCCGGGATTCAATCGCGCCAGCTCCGCATCACTCCAGCCAGCGTCCTTCACAGCTTCTTCGCTTGAGACCAATCCTAAGAGCGCGGCCCGACCAAGACCTGGCAAGCGATTTTCGTACGACTGATTATTAAAGTTAAGAATTTCTCCACCGTGGTGAATTTCAAACTCAGTGGTATCAAACGCCTGAATCGGCCGAATACCAGAGAGCCCGGCGACAGCATTTTTCCAAAATTGATCCCGATCAATTCCAATAGGTGTCACCGCTCCAATGCCAGTGATCACAACTCGATCCTTCATCGGAGACCCTTTGGTGACTTGCAAATAAACCCTAATTCACCGGATACCAACTCGGCTATTTCTGTCCGTGCGCAGATGTTAAAAATTGCGCCCGCTGATATGATTCGCTCAATTTTAATCTTTAATTGAATTTTATCCTGGGGACTTGCTGTGTTCAAGAATCGGATTTTTACATTGCCCAATAAATACTGACTGCCGATGGGTGGATGAATTGTTTTTGCAAACAAATAGCACGACGCTTGCGCCAACGCTTCCAGAATCAGCACTCCGGGCGTAACCGGAAGACCCGGAAAATGCCCGCCGTAATGTGCGGCTTTGGGGTCGTTGTCCATCCAAGCGGTGAGGGACTCACCTTCTTTCAGAGATTCAATGTGTTTTAGAAAAAGAAATGGGGGGCGATGGGGAATGGTTTGGAGAATGTCAGCGTCGACGGCTGGCATCGGGTTCATCCAGCGGCCTTAACCTTGTCGCCAAGAAGGCCGATGATTCCGGTGATGGTGCGCATTTTGGGCAGATCATCTTCTTTTAAATGCACCTTGAATTCTTTTTCGACTCCGTACATGATCTCAAGCCCCATCATCGAATCGATGCCCAAGGCATCTCTCAAATCGGTGTCCGCCTTGATGAGCGCCTCGTCCTTCTCGGAGATGGTGCTGACGATTTTAGCGATTCGTTGAACTATTTCTGCGTCATTCACTGTCTAAATCTCCTCAAATAACTCTACTGACTTTACTGCCTTTGATCGCGACTCAACAACAACGAAGCGATCGATCCGCCAAGCCCCGTCGAATATACGAGGCAATTCCGCACCTGGGCCTGCACGCCCTTTTGAACCAGCGTCGGCATATGACAGCGGTCATCGGTCACTTCAAGATTGGGCGTGGGGAAAAGCCGCTGCTTGTCGAGCGCGTAAAGCGCGGCTGCGATTTGGAACCCGGACGAAACACTAAAACCTTCTCCGACGAGCGACTTGACCGCGCTCACAGGCACTCCATTTTCGACATCCGAAAAAATTCGCTTATAAAGTTCCGCGTCACAAATATCCCCGTACAGCGTCGAATTGGCGCCGCTCACGACCAGGTCGATCTCGTCCTTCGCGATTCTCGCGTTGGCGATGCTGTCGCTGACCAACCGCGCCGAATCCGTGACCATTCGGTCGATGTTCCGCCGGTCAAACTTCAGTTGGATAAAGTGCGACGAGTACTCATTGACCACCGCATAAACATGCGCCCCGCGCTTCCTGGCATCCTCCAGCGATTCCATCTGAAACACCACCGCGCCTTCTCCCAGGATAAATCCGTTGCGCCGCCGGTCGAACGGCGAACACAGCTCTTCGCGCTTGGAGGTCGATCCGGCCAGAAGGCCCAGCTTGGCAAAACCCCGGTAGATTTCTTCGCAGAGCTCTTCCACCGCACCGACCAGCACGCGCTTGACCTTGCCGGTTTCGATCGCCATGATCGCATAGCCCATGGCATCCAAGCCCGACGCGTAGCCGGACGAAATGGTCGAAATCATGCCCTTGATGCCAAACTTGATGCTGACCTGGCTGGCCGCTGCGCACATCACGAGACTTGGGAATACGCCAGGATTGGCGTTTTTGTACCCGTTCTTCAACACATCGCGGTCAAACTTACTCACGCTGGAGATACTTCCCATTGTCGAACCGATTACAATGCCGATCTCGGTCGCGTTCTCCTCCGTGACCGTAAGCCGCCCGTCTTCCATCGCCAGCTTGGCCGCGGTCAAAAGCATCGTGGTGGTTCGGTCAAGGTTGCGAACCGAAATGTCGCCCAAGTAGGTCTTGGGATCAAAGTTGTGGATCTCCGCGGCCAAACGCGGCCGCTCGCTCGCGAACAGACTCACCGGTCTAAAGCCAGACCGTCCGTTCTCCAGCCCCTCAAAAAAAGCGTCCTTCCCGATGCCAATCGGAGAAACCACTCCGATGCCGGTGATCGCTATTTTTTGTCCTTGATTGGAATACATGTCTTTTTTCATTGAGCTGCCGGAATCTTCCGGAACCTTATAGTTTGTAACTCACGCTTGCGACCAAAATGTGATACACCGTGCTGTAAGTCCCGTCGATCGATGTGTTGGCTGTCGCCGCGCCGACCGCATTATCAATATTTTCTTCACCCACAAATTGGGCCGCGTAGGAGACTCCGATCTTGTACTTTTCGGATGTGTATTCCAGACCGGTCGTCACCGTATTCCGGTCGCCGTCCGGAAATACGTTGCTATAATCAGCCTCGGTGCTGGCTTTTTCGAAGTACGCGTAACCGCCCATGAGCTTCCAGTGATCATTTAATTTTTGGGTCACGCCGATATTGACCGATATCGTGTCATCGAAGCTCTGCTTGAGAGGATCGTTCAGATTCAGCACCGCGTTGGGGGTTGCGTAATTAAAATCAAATTGCTTAAACTTGGACCACCCCGTCCAACCGAGGTCGAGCTCGATGTTGGTCCGATCCGTGATGTCATAAGCAGCGCCGATGACGAACGAATCCGGAAGCACGACATAGGTTTCAACGGCGCTTTTAAAATTAGTGCCGCCAAAAATGGATTGAACCACCGGGCTCTGTATGTTATCCGCGTTGTACTCACCATACACATGCGCCGCGATCCGACTGCGGTACATGGCCCCCGCGGACAAACGATCGTTCACCTTCCAAAAAATCGCCGCGTTCCACCCGTACCCCTGCCCATCTGCGTCCAATTCGGTGGTGGTATCTCCGAATCTAAGAGCTGGTCCGCCATTGGCATCATTAATAAATTGATCGTTAAGCTTCGCATTCTGCTTCAAGTTCACATCCGCGTAAGTAAAACCGCCCGCAATCGACATATTGGGCGTGATCGCATAGGCAACATTGCCCGTGTAGGCGATTTCTTTGACCACATTGTAGTAACCGGTGTATTTAAAACTCCCTGTGCTGGAATATTGATTCACAAGCCCGTAGGGCGAGTTCACCGAAAATCCCAAGGTGACCTTATCGATGGGCGTCTTAAGTGCCATCGCGACCGTCGGTATATAGGAAGGCGTGGTCGGTCCGCTTTCGGAAGTACCTGACGCGGACTTGTAGCGGAAGTCGGGAACGAGAATGGTGGTTCCGGCGATCACCTCGCTCGAAGGCAGCATGCTCATAGCCGCCGGGTTGTAGATCTGTGTGGAAGCGTCCTGACCATCCGCTACACCGGCGTTGCCCTTTCCAACGATACGGGCGCTATCCAGACCCACTTCAATACCGGCTGAACCCGCCGCAAACACCGGTGAACAAAAAAACACGCAAACAACCAGAGCCGCCGCGACCCTCAGAGCTCTATTCAGAAATGCATTCATGCGGCCCCCTTCCAGTTGTTTCCACTTACTTGTAAAAATATCAATACTCAGTTCTTTTTGACCGAACGGGCTTTAAAACTCGAGCGTTCCTGCTCTTCGATCCAAGAGTCTATGGTCTTTCTCTTGAATCTCCACTGCGACCCGACCTTAAATCCGGGTAATTTGCCGCCAGCGACATGTTTGTAAATCGTGATGGGCTTCATACGCAGATAATTTGCCAATTCCGGAACTGTAAACACATCTTCTTCGTGGGCCATGTGCACTCCTTATTTCGTGTCCAATGAACTTTACTAGTATCGACCGCTGCAGGTGTATCTAGGCCCATCTTTTTGGACGTTCGATCCTCTGCCATCCGCTAATTGTTCGTTCAGTCTATTTAGATATGATTTTATTGTCAATACTTAGCGTTAGTTATCAAAACTATATCTTGTGTTACTGCACAACCCACGACACAAGTTGTGGGCATAAATAGACACTATATTTAGTTTATTGATTTTTTAGACTTGTGAGGACGGATTCTTTGAGAATGGCGAGACCTGCGCGATAGATCTCGCGGAGGATTTTATCCAGCGGCTGCTGCGAATCAATTTGATAGGGAACCGTAGCAAGAATCGCACCGGAATCAACCACAGCTTCGGCAACATGAATCGTCATTCCCGCCGCCCCGCCCCCGTTAGTCCAAATCCGAGTCACCGGTTCACGGCCTTTTTGGTCGGGCAAAAGCCCCGGATGACAGTTGATGAAGCCGCGCGCGGCAAGCTCAAGGGTCCGGGCAGACAATATAATTCCAAAATTAGCAATTATGCCTAAATCTACCCTCCCGAGCACCTCCAACGCTTGCTGCACATCGCCATCATTCCCCACTCGATAAGTCTGTGCCCCCGTCTTTCGCGCGACCCGAAGCGCCTCCTCCGCATCCTCCTGTCCTTCGTACAAAAGTCCCGCCACCTCAATTCCAGGCATCTCGGCAAGAGCAAGCGGATACTCCCAAACATTGCCAAGATAAAGGATGCGCTTCATCAGTCAATAGTCCAAATCACTTTGCGCAAATTCAATTTAATGGGTTCTCATTTCCCCTAACTTGACGCCCCAATGATCCCACAGCTCCCCGTCGAACGGGGTGAGCGGCAGGACCATTGGGGATTATTCAAGGGTAGCGCGAATGATCCCTGTGCTTTTTATCCGATCGCGACGGTTCCGGTTTCTCCTGTCCGGATACGGAGAACATCCTTGAGGTCGATGACGAAGATCTTGCCGTCGCCGACCTGACCGGTGCGCGCGCCGCCGACGATCGCTTCGATCGCAGACTTCACGAACTCTTCGTTCACGGCGCATTCGACCTTCACTTTACGCAGAAGACTCCCCGCTTCCTTGTGGGAGCGATAGACTTCCGCGACACCTTTTTGCCGTCCGCGGCCCATTACGGGAGTCACGGTCAGCAGGTGGATTTCTTTTTCGTCCAACTTCTTGAGAACCTCGTCCAAGCGATCAGGCTGAATTACGGCGATAATGTATTTCATGTTTTTATCCCTTCAACCTTAGTCAACCAGCGTGTAGCTGGATTCGCGATGCTGGGTCAGATCCAATCCGATCCGCTCGTCCTGTTGAGAAACGCGTAAGCCGAACACCATGTCCACGACCTTGAGCAAAATGAAGGTCATCACGAGCGAATAAATCGCCGTGACCGCCGTCACCTTGATCTGAATCATCAGCTGAGCGGGATTCCCATAGAAAAGCCCGTCCGCGCCGGCAGGATTCACGGCCTTGCTGGCAAAAAGCCCTGTGGCGATCGAGCCCCAGATTCCGCCGATGCCGTGCACGCCAAAAGCGTCCAGGGTGTCGTCGTATCCGAACTTGACCTTCACCCAGGTCACGAAGAAGAAGCAGATGACCGACACCGAAGCTCCGATGCAAATCGCGCCCATCGGATCCACGAATCCGGCCGCGGGCGTGATGGCGACGAGTCCGGCGACCGCACCTGTGATCATACCCAGGCCTGTCGGCTTGGAGTTGATCTTCCAGTCCAGAAGCGACCATGTCAAACCGGCCACCGCAGCAGCAATGTGCGTCGCGGTAAAGGCGCTGGCGGCCAAAGCTCCGGAGCCAAGCGCACTTCCGGCGTTAAAGCCATACCAACCGAACCACAGAATACCGGCACCCAGTACGGCGAACGGCAGATTGTGCGGAGGTGAAATATGAGGAAATCCGATACGACGGCCCAGAACCAGCGCGGTGACAAGCGCCGCGATACCTGCGTTCACGTGCACGACCGTGCCGCCCGCGAAGTCGAGCGCGCCCCACAGCCGCATAAATCCGCCCACGCCCCACACCCAATGGCAGATGGGGTCATAAACGATCGTCGCCCAAAGAACCGTAAAAATACAGAACGCGCCGAACTTCATGCGCTCGGCAAACGCGCCGAGGATCAAAGCCGGAGTGATGATGGCGAACATCATCTGAAAGATCATAAATGCCTGATGCGGGATCGTCGCCGCATAATCCGCGTTGGGAGTCAATCCGACACCCTTCAAACCCATCCATGAGAGGTTTCCGATCCAGCCGTTGACGTCTGGTCCGAAGGATAGGGAATATCCGATCAGGACCCATTGCACCGTGACGAGACACATCGTCATGAAGCATTGCATCAGAACGGACAGCATATTTTTGCGACGGACGAGTCCGCCATAAAAAAACGCAAGACCGGGTGTCATGAACAAAACCAGCGCGGAGCTGGTCAAGATCCAGGCGGTGTCGCCTGTATCGATTACGGGTGCGCTGGCGTCGGCGGCAAAAGCGGGTAGGGCCATAAAAACGCAGGCCATTCCCGCCAGAGCGGCGAACCAGCGGCGCGCGAAGCGCACGGTGGATGAAATCATCGGGATCTCCTTATCATTGGTTTGATCGTTCATTTCGTTCAGATGCTTGACGCGCTGAGTCTCGCGCCAACAAGCGACATTATCCTTTTATGTGTTTCGATCATGTTACGGCAGGGTGAATAAGCGCGAGGCTCAAAAAATGCCTTCTGTCATCCGCACGAAATTCGTCCGTAACATTCACGGGGATACTGTATTTAATCGCCGCTCCGTCCTTATCGAGAAACCGGTCACCCGGTTTTTAGTCCCTTGAGGGGTCGAGGGACTAACGGAGCGGCGACCCTTTGCAATTTCGCTGAAAAAGCGCCGTCTGCTGCGTTGCTCGTCACTCGCATACACGAAGAGTATGTGTCGCTCCTCGCGTCTTGCATACGACACTTTTTGAGCGAAATTGCGGCAAAGCGAACACGAGGGCGGGGAGGGTTGGCGGCGCTGCGCGCCCCCGGCCAAAC
>JAGVCY010000210.1 GCA_020058965.1 Candidatus Omnitrophota bacterium
AAGCGGAGTCGTTTGTTCGAGATATTCTGTGCCGCCGGCTGGGCGCGCGATTCGTAGCGGTCGGCAAAAACTTTCGGTTCGGCCGCAAGGCGGCGGGAGATGCTGATTTTTTGATCGGGCGCGGAAAGACACTGGGTTTTGCGGTGAAGGGCGTGGTGCCCGTCCGTTCGGGCGCGAAGGCGGTGTCATCCAGTCGGATCCGGTCGGCAGTTTCTCGCGGCGATTTTGAAGGCGCGTCCAGATTATTGGGTAGAAGTTACGGCCTTGGGGGACGGGTGATGCGTGGGGATGGCCGCGGCGCCAAATTGGGATTTCCTACGATCAACCTGTGTTTGGAGCATGAGCTGATCCCGCCCGCGGGCGTTTATGCTGTGCGAGCGGTGACCGATTCGGCGACTTACTCTGGCGCGATGCATTTGGGTCCGCGTCCAACCTTTGACGCATCTGAGCTCCGAGCCGAAATCCATCTTCTGGACGCGCCGAGCGTCTCCTTTTACGGCCAATGGTTCACCGTAACGCCCATCCGCCGCATCCGCTCCATCCGCCGCTTTCCTAACTCGCAAGCCCTCCAACTTCAGATTGAGCGGGACATCATCCAAATCCGCCATTCAGCTGGGGTGTATTGACAATAGGCACACATTTAGGCATACTCAATTTATGAAAAGCGTTTTTAACTGGGACTCCGAAAAAAACCGCTGGCTGATCCGCGAGCGGGGGATCTCTTTTGAGACGGTCGTCTCTTACCTTGCGGTCGGCAGTATCATGGCAGTCGTTCCTGGAAAAGGCCGCTATGGTCATCAGAAGCAATTTCTACTGAGCATCTCAGGATACATTTATGTCGTACCGTTTGTTGAAAAAGACGGTGAGGTGTTTCTAAAAACCATCATACCCAGCCGAAAATTAACGAAACAATACTTGGAGGAAAAAACCGATGAAAAACGGCAAATTAGATCGTGAGGAGGTAGAGGTGCTGGGAGCGATTGAGCGCGGCGACTGGAAGGCGGTTAAGCCCAAACAAGCGGAATTGTCACGCTATGCCGCGATCGCTCGAAACACCCTGCGCAAGGATCAGCGGATGAATATCAGGATTTCAAAAATGGACTTGAACCAGATCAAAGCCAAGGCCGCCGAAGAAGGGCTACCCTACCAAACATGGGTCGCAAGCATCCTGCACAAGTATGTGACTGGCCGAGCACCCATCACAACAAGATAAACGCGGCCATGAATTCTAAGAGTTGGCGTGCGCTTAATTCTGATAAGAACTTGTTAAATGTTTTAGGCCTCTGACCCCTTGTAATTCACCCATACTGCCAGTAGACTTGCACCACGTTTAACATCGGCCATCACCCTATCTTATAGCCCAATTCGCAAAGCTTTAACTAAGAGGTCAAGCAATGAAGCAGGCAAAGAAGTCCATCCGAGTTTTTTCACTTATTTTGGCTCAGGCCATGGTCCTGGAATCACTCGCCTTCGCGGCCCCGGCGGTTCCGACTGCGCCGATGAATCTCTTTGCCATCCAGTCCCAGCTTCCATTTAACCTCAGCCCGTCCATCGCTTCTCTTGAGGACGCCTGGAAAGCACCGGCCGCTGCCACGCCAGGTAATCAGGCCGCAACTCGCACGGTTTACTTGATCCAGGACGCCCACACCAACCCTTCAGCCCAAAAGAACATCGCCAATGCCTTGGGCGCGATCCTCGAGCACAACCCCCAGATCACCCATGTCTTCTCCGAAGCCGGAGAAGGGGACTATTCGCTGGGCCACTTAAAGGAAGCCGCCTCCAAGACCAAGCGGACTGAGGTCGGATTGAACTTTCTGAACAAAGGCCTCCTCCAAGGTTCGGAATTCGCCTCGCTCACATCCGACCGCAACTTCACCCTCTGGGGCGTGGAAGACGAAAAGCTCTACGACGAAGCCGTGAGCGCCTACTCCCAAATCAAGAACAAACGCCAAGACTTAAAGACCTACCTCGCCAAGATCGAGCGCACGCTGAATGTCCTTGAAGAAAAAACCTACTCCGATGAAGTAAAAAGCTTCAAGGCCTCCAAGAAAAACTACGAAGCCAGCCAAATTTCCGTCACCGAATATTCCAAATCACTTATCCGGACCGCAAAAAATGCCGGCGTCTACCTGGCCCCCTACAAGTCCCTTATTCAACTGAACCGCCTCGAAAAACTCGAAAAATCGATCGACTTCCAAAAAGTCTCCGAAGAAGAACAGTCCGCCTTCGCGTCCCTGTCCTCCGAAGTCCAAAAAACCCTGGGCTCCATGAAGCCCGCCAAGCTCACGGCCGACTCCGACGCCACGCTCGGCTACTTCTCCGCGTTGGAAGAATCCTTGCAAGGCACCTCCGCGAGATCCCATCTCGATCAATATTTTTCCTATCTGAAGCAATACCGCAAGCTCAACCCTCAAGTCCTCCTGGCCCAACTCAGCCAACTTGAGCAAGCCCTCTCGGAAAAAATCGCCCAATCCGACCAGGAAAGGTCCCTCCTCATCGTCTCGAAGAACCTGGAACATCTAAAGAAACTTTTTGACCTCAAACTGAGCCCCGAAGAATTCCGAGCCGTCCAAAATGACAGCCGCTTGCATGATGTGAAACTCCTCTCAGGATATTTGAACGGCATGCTCATGGACCAGAACCTGGACCCCCAAATAGCCCTCTTCATCCAAAACGACTACCCCGAACTCTTCAAAGAAGCCATGAAGTTCTACGAACTGGCCTACCGAAGAGACGAGGCCTTCGTGAAGAATCTCCTCGCGAATCTTGACCCTTCGAAGAACCCAGCCGCCATCCTCATCACCGGCGGCTTCCACACCCCCCATTTAAAAGAACTCCTCAAAAAAGAAGGCGTCTCGTTTTACTCCCTGATTCCCCAAGTCACCCACGAAACAGACACCGCCCGTTACGAGCGCATCCTCCTGGAAGGAAAAACCAAGTATTCAGCAAGCGTTCCGGCCACTCCCGTCATCGCCTCATCCACAACCGACCAAAACATCGGCGCCCGCTTAGGCTTAGCCACTCCCGCACTCGCCGTACAGCTAGGCGCCCCAGCCCTCGGTCCCCAAGCCCGAACAGCCCTCACCACCCAAACCGGTGCGCGGTTGGCCGTTTTCAACGATACTCAGTCGGCGATCGAAGGAATCATCGGACGGGACTTTAAAATATTGATCGATCACAATACGCCAGGTCAAGCCACAGAAGTGGCCGATATAGCCGCGGATCTTTTGACCCAGACGAATCTTCCGCGTCTGGTGAAGGTCGCGATGAAGCGGCATGGAAGTTTAAAGGTCTCCGAGCGTAACACCGACTATAGCGCCTATTGGTATGCACATAATCCCAAAGAGCACATCCACAGTACCGGAGAGTTGACTGATCTTAAGGGGATTATTTTTTATTATCAAATCGACAGAGATCAATCCACCGACACGATTAATGCGGCCAATACACCATCGCCAATATCGGTGCCGACAGGATTCAAGGTGTGGGAAGATTATGGCTACCTGGTGATTCATGTGGGACCTGCGGACACGCTAAGCCCCCGAACTTTCAATAAATATATCAAGGA
>JAGVCY010000242.1 GCA_020058965.1 Candidatus Omnitrophota bacterium
ATGATCACCGCGTCCGAAGGTTTAGGCAAGGCGAGGGACCGTCTGTTGAGCATGGGTGCGTTTGCGTGTTTTGATAAACCCATATCGTCGTTGCGGGAATTGGAAAGTAAAATTCAGGAGGCGATGGCTGATGGTAGACGCTAAGCAAAAACGGCTGCTCGTGGTGGATGATGAGATTGAAATATGCAACTTCGTTAAAATGTTTTTTGAGCAGAGAGGGGTGAAGGTGCTTCAGGCGGGGAATGCCGAGGAGGCCGTTGCGGCGACCGCTTCCTTCGATCCTCAGGTGGTGCTCCTCGATGTGATGATGAAGGGGTCGCAAGACGGGATCACAACTTTGCCTCGAATCCGTGAATTGGTGCCTCGCGCGCATGTGATCATGACCAGCGGAGTGGATGACGAAATATCGATCGTCCGCGCCAAATCACTCGGCGCCAGCGATTACATCACCAAGCCCCTGGTTCTGGAAGATCTGGAAGCAACCGTGTTCAAGCACTTCAAGGAATTCTAAAACCGTGGCAGCCTACAGCCGCATGGACCTTCACCAGGCGCTCATCAGCGCCTCCAAGAGCATGATCCGGGTCAAGGACCCCATCACGCTGCTGCGATTGATCACGCGGTTCATTGACCGGCAGATCGGCGCGACGCATGTAGCGGTCCTGCTATACGACCGCGATCGGGAGTCGTATGTGCTGATCGATTCCAAGGGCGAGGCGGGGCAGCGGATTCCGATCGGGTATATTCGCGTGAAGAGCCAGAGTCCGCTGATCGCGTACTTTCGTGCCGGCGACGGGTTCCGCGAACATAAATTTCATCGTACGGAGGCGTTGGTTTACTCCGAGTTGGAGCACATTCGAAACTTTGAGATCCATGTGAACCGCCGCGAACGGCATGCGATCGCTTTTACCGAGATAAAACAGCAGATGGAGATGTTCCGTGCGGCCATTTGTGTTCCGAGCTACTACAAGAACGAGCTGGTCGCCGTTTTGATCTTGGGCGACAAGCTGAGCGGCGAGAAATATCTTGAGGACGAGATCAATGTTTTTTCCACACTGGCAAACGATGTCGCGATGGCGGTCGCCAACGCCGAGCTGATCAAGGGGCTTAAGGATTCGCTTGAGCGCGAACACAACCTGCTCATTGATACAGCCAGCGCGCTGGTTTCGGCGATTGACGCCCGCGACCGCTATACCAAGGGACACTCTGAACGCGTTTCGCATTACACGCTGGTGGTGGCGACGGAGCTCATTGATAAGGGGATTATTCCGTACGATCGAAACTTTTTGGAAGGCGCACAGCTTTCGGGGTTATTGCACGACATTGGAAAGATCGGAATTAAAGACCATGTTTTAAATAAACCCGCCACCCTCACGGATGAGGAATTTGCGGTGATGAAAACACATGTGGAGGTCGGTGTTAATATTCTTAAACCGATTCGTGGAATGAAAGAAATCGCCGATGGAGCCAAATACCATCATGAGCGGTGGGATGGAAAGGGATACCCCTACGGGTTAAAAGGGGATGAGATCCCTTTATTGGGACGAATCGTCGCCGTGGTCGATTCCTACGACACGATGATCACAACCCGGCCGTATCAAAAAGGCCGCACCCCGGAAGATGCCTTTGCCGAGTTACGCCGTTGCGCAAATGCCCAGTTCGACCCTGTCATCGTGGAAGTGTTTCATGACGCCTGGCAGTCCGGCCGCATCACCCAGCGAAACTACAAAAATTACGCTTTTTCACTCCGTAAATAGCCCTAAAGTGCCTGCCCCGACCCGATCAGCCCAAGTTTATTTAATCAAATCCTAAAGCATTTTTCAGACGTCTTGAATTTTACTCCCGCGTAATGTACCCTCCCAATGCAAGTCGCTTACTTGCAGATATGAATAAAAAACTGAATCCCACTTCCTCAAAAGGCCCGCTCCAACGAGCGGGCCTTCGCACTTTAAGACCCTGTCAATTACGAAAAGTTTTTCTGAAGGTTGTCGCCGGAACTGTCGCGGTCAGCTTTTTTTGGACTCAAAACGCAATAGCGCTGGACCCTCGCGATTTGATCGCCAAGGCGAAGGTCGCCTTTCTCGAAGATGAGCTCAATCGCCCCGGCGGAGGCGGGCTCGCACCCGAGCAGCTGCTACAAGCAGAAAACAACCAGGCGCTCGCCGTTCAGAACCAGAACGCCATCCAAGATCTCGCCCAAACCCAGTTTTCCATCAAAACCGAAGCGGGGGATATTCTCAGGTACGCCGGACAGACGCTCACCGAGATCGAGCGCCCCGATGGAACCTTCTTAAAAAATATCACGCTCGGACCCGATGGCTTGATACAGGATGCCGACATCAAAATGCCCGACGGAAGCTTTTTTATAATCGATGACGGCAAGACGCTTGTTTCAGAGGGGCCCGACGGCACACAGTATTTTTATGAAGCTGACGGAAAGCTCGATCACAGTGTGACGCCCAACCATGTTCCGACGGTCGTGTCGACCGAGCTTGATGCCCAAGGCCGGATCAAAACGGAAGTTCTGTCGGACAACACCCGGATCCATCGAGTTTGGGCGGACGGGTCGCTTCAGTCGGCGATCAACGGCGCTTCGGCCAGCGACACGGTGCTCGTCGAAGCAGGAACCTTCAGCGGGAGTTTTACGCTGAAAAGCGGCGTGAGCCTGAAAGGCCGCGACGCGCGGACATCCATTATCACCAACGGATTTAAAACCAAACAAAATGCACTGACCACGCTCGGCGGCAACGCGATCGAGAACCTGACGATAACCGGCGGGGGGAATTGGGATTGGGGTCAGTCATCAAGCGCCGTGGCGGTCCGGGGAGACAATGTTCGAATCCGCGGGAACATCATCACCGGCAACAAAAACTACGGCGTCTTCATCGAAACGGACGGAAGTGTCCTCGTCGAGATGAATCTATTTGATAAAAATGCTTTAGCCGTCCAGTTGCCCAAAGACGGCACGCTGATCCGCAACAACACCTTTGTCAGCAACGGAATCGGCGTGAATGTCCTCATGGGCAAGGCGCCGACGATCGAGCGGAATATTTTTGAGGGCCAGACCTTCCAGTCGGTTTATGAATATTCCAACGCAGGCCCCGTGAAGGGCGCGGTCCGCGACAATCTTTTTTGGAATAACGCCGAAAAAGGAGGCGCGTACGGGTCCTGCCTGCCGCTCTCCGTCTCGAGCTTGAGCGAGGGCAATGTCAAAACAAGTCCGATGTTTCAAAATAAATCAGCCGGTAATTACAACCCGTTGGCATCGTCCGCCGCGGGCTTGGGAAGCGTGGTCGATGTTTCCCGCGCGGAGCTGCTGAGCTTTTTGTCATCCGACCCAAAGCCTTCCTTTATTACGACCTACACCCGGTCGGGCGCGAATGTCGTTGAAGAAAATCTACTCCAGAAGTCGGTCTATGACACCGCCGGAAAAATCCTCGAAAGCCGCTCCAATCTCAGCGGCCAAACATTTTATTTCACCGACGGAGTCTTGAGTTCGGCCGCGCGCAGGGACGGTTCGGTCATCACGGTAACCCAAAGCTCTTTGGGCGATGACGCCGGATTGGAGGTCCGACCCGATTCGACGGACTCGAGCCTGTCTCGGCTGGTCTACCGGACAGATCGGACCCTGCGGTCGATCGAAATGTCTTCAGGTGAGCTCATTGAATTTGATGGATCGGGACGACTGCTTAGGATCGCGGGCGCCGGCGCTTCAAGCGGAGCGGAAGTGCTTTTTGGTATTTTTGGCAACGGCGCGGGAATCGCGGTCACATCGCTCGATATCCGGACCGAATACGACGCGGCGGGTAAAATCTCCCGCGTCGTGCGCGATGGAATCGGCTACCGGTTTGGCGCTGACGGACGGGTGAATGGAGTCGAAAACTCTGACGGATCGGTGATCGAGATCGGGTCTCTCGGAGTCGGCGGCAGTGTGCTGGATGCGCGCGTGGTTCTGGCCGACGGCACCAAGCGGTTTTACGAGAACGGCTCGCTTGCCAGAGAAGAACGCGCCGATGGGACGATGACGATTTTTTCAAACGGCCTTCCGGTGACATCGACCGCGGCTGACGGCCGGGTGTATGGATATGAGCCGATCACGGACGCCGCAGGCCACCCGGCCATTAAGAGCGTGCTTAAGAGTTTTAAATCTTCAAAAGGTCATACCGTGACGGTCGAGAACGGGCATCCGGTCCGCATAGAGACTTCTTCCGGCTGGGCGGCAACGAACCTTGTGTTCGGAGAATCAGGGCTTCTGCTTGAGGCGGATATGACAAAAACAGACTCAAGTACGGTGACGATCGCCCGGGTCGAGAACGGCGACTTAAAGACCCTGACGCTCGAGGACGGATCAGTTTTGGAATACGCGGCGGGACTTTTGGTTAAAGTCACGCATCCTCAAGACACTTGGAGTTATTCCTACACGAAGGACACGCGGGGGACTGTGACGGGTTTTTCTGTGACCGACGCCGAATCGACCCGTACTTATGATATTTCAGGGACCCTCAAACACGTTTTAACCGCCGATTATCAGGTTTTTTATTTAAACAACACGATCCAAAAAATCACTTACAAGGGAATCGAGATTTTAAACCCGGTTTTAAGTTCTTCGGGCTCGCTGATTTCGGGTGTGATCATTGCCCCGGACAAAACCCGCTACGAAATCGTAAACGGCATCAAGCTCCCCAAAATCATCCGCGCTAACGGCACTGAGATCACCTATCAAAACGGCCTTGTTTCCCAGGTAAAAACAGCCGAAGGGAAAGTTGTCGATTACACCTACACGATCAACCCCTTCAATCGCAACATCGACGCGGTTCGGGTGAGCGTGAACGGCGCTGCGTTGATCGACTTCGGCGATTATCTCGCGAGGCCGGACACGACCGAGGAAACGGCGGTCGTTTTGGCGGACAGGGAGCATCTTTTAGACGGAGGGGACTTGTGGCCTTACATCACACGGGAGAGCTCTTCCAATGTCTTCACGGGCGTTAGAGCCAATCCCTTGGACCCGGAGGCAAAATTGCATTTTGATTCCTCCGCCTTCGCCAATCCCAGCAATTTAAAATCGACCGGCGTTTTGATCATTATGCCGGAATTTTTTGCCGGGTCGGACACGTTTTTTCACATTCGGATCAAGGCCGAGGGCGCGGCTGTCGGTCCGATCGGGTTTGGCGTGGACCCTTGGCTGCCGAACACGCAGCCCCTTAACGCGGGCCCGTCCTACGCCGACTTCACCGTCTCGACGCTCGCGCCCGGATACGGAAAGCTAAGCGCGCATCAATTATTGCTGACATTCGGCCAGCCCATCGACTCAGCCAATCCCTGGACCCTATCAGTCGCCGACTTAATGGGTTATCAAATCCGCCGCGAGGACCCCAATGAAGCCGGCAAGTATATTTTATTGACCTCCAAGCAAATGCTCGGGATATCTTCCTTGCCCGCGCTTCAGGCATATTCCGAACGGCTCGACGCTTCCGCTGTCATCCAAAGTTTTAATTTCCAACAGGAGGCCGCCCGTCTGCCGATCGAAGTCAGGTACGACGCGCTGATGAATCCGGTCGAAGGGCTTTTTGCCGACGGGGCAAGGGTTCGGTACGCGGCCGGCAAGGTTGCGTCACTCGCAGACGCGGGAGGGCAGGAGACTTTATATGTTTACGAGGACGGTAAACTCACGGAAGTCCGTGTTCAGGATCCCGCCAAACCCGGCGAGGGAACGATCGCCCAATATGCATATGGGAAGATACGCACGATCACAACAAGTTTGGGTGAGACGATTTATCGCTACAGCTACGCATTTGAAGGCGACGCGGAAACCACCATCGTTGAGGACGCCAAAACGGGTGAAGTGCGCCATTATGTCAACGGCAAGCTCATCCGGCTGCGGACGCGTGAAGGTTTGTTGACTGAATATTTTTATTTGACCGATCGGCTCGCGCGCTCGGTCGTTACCTGGCAGAGCCGCACGCTGCACGAGTTCCGATATTCGTATGAGGCCGAAATGACCGCCGTCACCGACGAAGCCGGTCTAGTCAAAATATTCGGGGCCGATTCCGAGCTTAAGACCATCCGCACACCCGAAGGCCTCACTTACCAAGTCGCGCGCCTGCGCGACGAAGACGGTCAAGCGGTGGAGGAGGAATCCCTCCAGTCCGCCCAAACCCTAGACGGCCTCACGCTTTTTTACAAAGAAGACACCGTCCAAAAAATCATTCTCAAAGACGGCACGGAGATCGATGTTTCGGAAGCGGATCCGGACTTGTACGAAAAAATCGTGCTTGAGTCAGGCCGAGTCAAAGAGGTGATCCATAAGACCGGCGAGATCGCGAGTTATCGGTACGATTCACGCGGCGCGCTTGAATTTGTTGATGTTGAAAAATCCGGCGAATGGCGCCGGTACACGCCTGAGGGCGAGCTCGTGCGCATGAAGGATGCGGCGGGTGTTGTTTGGCAATACGGATACACGCGAGATGATCTGGGCCGGGTTCTGGATGTGCGGGTCGTGCGGGAAACACCCAAACTCATTGGAGGCGTTTATGCGCCGGACCGGATGCTGGCGCAAACGCCGGATGAATACGGCGCTGAGTCGGCGGGCTTTTCGGACGGCTGGAACGCCTCGATCTTTTTGAACGACGAAGCGGTCGGAAATTTCAATTACAACTACTGGAACCCCCGTGCCGCTTGGATGGGCCGCGGAGTTGACGCGGCGATCGTGAGTGCGGCCGGAGAAGTCATAAAAAGCGATTTGTTCGATGTGTATGGCAACGCGGGGGATCGGGCTCGGCTCGTGGACTTTTTGGAAGGCTCACCCGACGGGTCGTTTCTTATTATGGCCGTGGGGGACGAGGGGTCTGGCGGCTTGGGAGAAAGTTTTTATCAGGCGATGGAAAAATTCGGCAGCGCCAAGGTTCGGTCTTTAGGTTTTCGCAAGAGCTTCGCGTTCATCGGCCGGAAGGACTCTGCGATCGGTACGGCGATCGAGGACTTAAAAGAAGTCGGCCAGGGTTACGCG
>JAGVCY010000188.1 GCA_020058965.1 Candidatus Omnitrophota bacterium
CCGGTCTTGTGCAAGCCGCTCAACCGGCCGATGAGCGGGGGGCGGTTGCGTTCGATGTTCTGATGATCGAGGTTCTGGAGAAGAATCCGGAACTTGCGCTGTATCGATCTGAAATAGACGCGGCCAAAGGAGCTCGGAAAGCGGCGGGCACACCGGCCAATCCCGAATTCAGCGGATCTCTTGGCCGCAAACGGGTGTGGGATGAAGCGGGTGAGCTCACGGGCGAAGGCGCGGCAGGCGAAGCGTCCGTCATGCAGTCGTTTGAGTGGCCGGGGCGGATCGGATTGCGCCGAGCCATCGCGGATCGCGATATCGAGCTCGCGGAGTTGGGAGTGGAGCAGTTTGGCGCAGCGCTTGCGGGGCAGGCGAGATTGGTGATCTACGATGTAGCCGCCTCTCAAGAACTGGCTGCGGCGACGCGTGAAGTGGCCGATCATTTTAAGAGTTTGCGCGAAGTGCTTGTCCAGCGCGATCCGGCGGGGTTGACGCCGCTTCTTGAAACGCGCGTGATCGAGGCGATGGATCTCACCATGCAACGGAAGGCCGGCGAAGCTTCGATCGCCGCGCAGTCGGCGTTGTTTCGCCTGAACCGGCTGCGCGGCGCGGCGGCTGATGCTGAACTGTCTTTAGATCGTTTGCACTTGTCGTTCCGGCCGCTCAAAAAAGACCGAAGGACGCTGGCGGCATTGGCCGCGACGAACGATTTGTCGGTCCGGTTGCGCGAAATTGAGCTTGCCAGGCAGGGGTTTCGAGTCGATCTGGCGAACAACGAGCAGTTCCCCGCTGTTGCGGTCGGGCCCGCATTTTCCCAGGAGCGGGCCGGTGACCGCGAGCGCGTGATCGGCGCGGCCCTATCGGTGCCGTTGCCGCTGTGGGATCAGAATCAGGGAAATATCGATACGGCCAGAGCCCACAGGTCGCAAGCCGAAACGGCTCTCGACATCGCGCGGCGCGAGGCGGAGCGCCGGACGATCGAAGCGGCGGCAACTTATGAGGTCAGGTTCAAGGAAATGGAAAACTGGCGGCCCGATTCAGTCCGTCATTTTAAGGAAGCGGCCGAATTGGCCGACCGCCATTATCGCTTGGGAGCGGTGCCGGTTTCGGTTTACCTGGATCTGCAAACCCAGTATCTCGAAGCGGTCGAAGGACTCCAGAACACAAAAAGGGAGGCGCTTGGGGCGGCATTGGAACTCGATCTTCTGACCGGTGTTTCGTTGGATTTGATCGGCGTGTCCGACGCGGAGAAGCAATGATGAAGTTTTTTCGCTGCTGGGCGTGCGTTGGAGTATTTTTTATTTTGGTAGGCCTGTCTGTGGGATGTGGTCTCAGAGAATCTGGCGCTCCCGAACCCGAGGCGAACGGCGATACCGGCCACGAGGAATCTCCTTCTGGCGCGTCGTTCAAGGCGGGGAGGGGCATCACGCTCACCGAAGAAACCCGCAAGATCCTGGGGGTTGAGATCGCGGATGTAGCCGAGGAAAAGCTTCCTCAAAGGGTGCGGCTCAATGTCCAGATCTTCGGTGAGACGCACCGGTTCCCGAGTTTGGACAGGGATCACACCGGATGCGATGTGCACGGATCGGGGCTATTGTCTGAGGACAAAGCGGCCATCGTTAAATCCGGGCAGCAGTTGAAGTTGTTGACCGCCTCCGGGGAGACTCTGGACGGACTCGTCGTGAGGGCTCAAAAAACGCCCGCCTTGGGCGAAACCGAAGTCGTGATCGGTGTGACGAGTGCCGGTGCCAAGCTCCAGGAAGGCGAATTCGTCGCGGCCGAGATCCTGGTGCCGCGCGACAAAGCGGTGCTCACGGTTCCGGCGTCGGCTCTGTTGCGCACGGCGGAAGGGACTTTTGTCTACGCGGTGAATGGGCCGGCGTATTACCGCACGGCCATTCAGCCGGGCGGAGAAGCGGACGGAAAGATCGAGATCGCCGAAGGTCTGTTTACGGGCGATCAGGTCGTCACCGAGCCCGTCGAGACGCTTTGGTTGATCGAACTTCGCGCGACTAAAGGAGGGGGTCATTCCCACTAAATTATGCTGAACCGCATCCTTGAATTTTCCGTTCGTCAGCGCGTATTTGTGCTGATGGCTACTTTTGCCCTCATCGGTGTTGGCGTTTGGTCGGCGATACGACTGCCGATCGACGCGGTGCCGGACATCACGAATGTCCAGGTGCAGGTCAATACGATAGTGCCCGCATTGGCGCCCGAGGAGATCGAAAAACTCGTCACATTCCCGATCGAAAACGAGATGGCGGGAATTCCCCGGCTCACGGAACTGCGTTCGCTGTCCAAGTTTGGTCTTTCACAGGTTACGATGGTTTTTGAGGAAGGCACGGACATTTACCGGTCGCGGCAGCTCGTGAGCGAGCGACTGCAGACGGTCATGGACGAGCTGCCGCCGGGCCTCACGCCCAAGCTCGCGCCGATCACGACGGGTCTGGGTGAGATCTTTTATTATGTGGTCGAGTACGCTCCTGACGCGGTCAAAAAGCCCGCGACGCGTGAAGAGCAACTCATGGAGCTCAAGCTCATTCATGACTTTGTGATCAAGCCGCGGCTTCGCTCGACGCCCGGCGTCGCCGAAGTCAATTCTTCGGGCGGTTATGAGAAGCAGATCATCATTCAGGCCGACCCCGACAAACTCAAAAGCGTCGGGATGTCGTTCAGCGAGGTTGCCGAGTCCATCGGCGAGAATGTTGAGAACGCAGGGGGCAGCGTAATCCAGATCGGCGGCGAGCAGGTGGCCGTGAGAGCGGCCGGCCGGGTGCAGAACGCATCGGAGATCGAGCGGCTTCCCCTCAAGTTCGGCGCTCGGGCGACGCCGCTGCGCGTGAAGGACGTGGCCGAAGTCGTGGTCGGAAAAGCTGTGCGGACCGGCGCGAGCGCTTACAATGGCGAAGAGTGCGTGCTGGGCTCGGTGCTCATGCTTGCCGGGGAGAATAGCCGGTTGGTCGCGAAGGCGGTTGCCGCGAAGCTCAAAGAAATTCAAACCAAACTGCCCGAAGGCATGCGGATCATCCCGGTCTACGACCGCACGGTGCTTGTGGACCGCACGATCCACACGGTCGAATCGAGTTTGTTCGAGGGCGCGATCCTGGTCGTTGTCGTGCTGCTTCTGATGCTGGGTAATTGGCGCGCGGCGTTCATCGTCGCGTTGGCGATACCGCTTTCGATGCTGTTCGCGATCACGGGCATGGTTCAAGGCCGTGTTTCGGGGAATTTGATGAGTCTGGGCGCCATCGACTTCGGCCTCATTGTGGATGGAGCCGTGGTGATGGTGGAAAATATCATCCGCCGACTGGCCGAGAAACAGCACGAGGCGAAGCGCCGACTCACAGCTTCGGAGCGAACGCGCGAGGTTCTCGCGGCGGCAAAGGAAGTCGCCAACCCGATGTTTTTCGGCGTGCTCATCATCACGGTCGTTTATTTTCCGATCCTGGCGCTCACCGGCGTCGAGGGAAAAATGTTCCAGCCGATGGCCATCACCGTGATCTTCGCGCTCATGGGTTCGCTGGTTCTGGCGCTGACGCTCATGCCCGTGCTGTGCTCGTACCTATTGGGCGGCAATATCAGCGAAAAGGATTCCTGGCTGGTGCGCATGGCCAAGAAGGGGTACGCGCCCGTTCTCGACTTGGCGCTCCGCTCGAGGTGGATCGTCACGGGCGCGGCGGCCGCGCTTTTTGTTTTGGCGGTGTTCGTCTTTGGGCGCCTCGGTGCGGAGTTCGTGCCGCAGCTGGATGAAGGATCCTTTGCCACGCATATGATCCGTACGACGAGCATCGGCATCGACGCCAGCATCGATATGCAAAAGCGCGGTGAAAAAATGCTCCTCGAGAAATTTCCCGAGGTGGATTACACCTTCAGCCGCCTGGGCACTTCTGAAGTCGCGACGGACCCGATGGGCGTGAATGTCGCCGACACTCACATCATGTTCAAGCCGCAGGACCGGTGGCGCAGAATAAACGGCCGACGCATCACAAAGGACGAGCTGGCGAACCTCATGATCAAGGAGCTTGGGACCCACGTTCCCGGCGAGGCGCATTTGTTCAGCCAGCCGATCGAGATGCGCTTCAACGAGATCCTGGAAGGCACCCGGGCCGATATCGCCGTGAAGGTCTTCGGGGATGACTTCGCGGTGATCGAGAAAATTGCCGGTCAGGCCCGCGAGATCCTGGAAAAGATCCCCGGCGCGGCGGACGTGGAATTTGACGCGATTGGAAAATCGCCGCTTCTCGAGATCGTGCCGAAGCGCGACGCGATGAGCAGGTACAACCTGCACGCCGCGGAGCTGAACCGGGTGGTGCGCACCGCGCTTGCGGGCGCGGAAGTCGGCAAGCTGATCGAAGGCAACCGCCGCTTCGACATCGTGGTGCGCTTGAGCGAGGATCTCCGCGAAAACATCGAGGAGATCAAGCGCCTGCCGGTGCGCGTGGATGACGGAGGGCTTCTCACGCTGGGACAGGTGGCCGACTTCCGTGTCAGCGAACAGGTCGCGGCCATTTCGCGCGAATACGGCCAGCGCCGGGGCGCGATCATGATCAATCTGCGCGGCCGTGATGTCGAAAGCTTTGTGCTCGAAGCACAGGCCAAGATCGCCGAGAAGATCAAACTGCCGGATGGATACAGCATTGAGTTCGGCGGGCAGTTCAAGAACCTGATCGAAGCCAAGCGCCGACTGGGGGTTGTTGTCCCGGTGGCACTGGCCCTTATTCTGATCCTGATCTTCACGGCGCTCAGAAGCTTCCGGCAGTCGTTTTTGGTTTTTTTGACGGTTCCGTTGGCGGTCACGGGCGGCGTGTTCGCGCTCGGGTTGAGGGATCTGCCGTTCAGCATTTCGGCGGGCATCGGTTTTATCGCCGTGAGCGGCATCGCCGTTTTGAACGGTCTCATGATCATCACGTTCTTCAACCAGCTGCGGGCGCGCGGGGCAGACCTGGCATCGACCGTCCGGGAGGGCTCGTTGCTGCGCTTGAGACCGAAGCTCATGACGGCGCTCGTCGCTTCGCTCGGGTTCGTCCCGATGGCGCTGGCGACCGGCGCCGGTAGCGAAGTCCAGCGTCCACTCGCGACCGTCGTCATCGGGGGGATCATCACATCAACCTTTCTCACGCTCGTCCTGCTACCCGTGCTGTACGAGTGGATGGAACAGAAAAAACTGCGGGATAAATAGGATAAAAAAATGAAAACCAAATTAATAGCATTTGTTCTCACCGCCGTTTTTTGCGTCATGCCCTCCATAGCGGGCGCGGAAACGGGCCATGGTCACGACCACGACCGCGCCGACGCCCCCAAAGGCGGCCGCTGGCTTGAAAACACCCAGCCCAGGGCCGAGTTTTACGTCGAAAAAGACAACACCGTCACCGTTGCGTTCTACGACGACGCGCTCAAGCCCGTGCCCGCTGCGGATCAGAGCGTGACCGTCGTTGCCGGGGCGGACGGACACAAAACGACGGTTGAGTTCGAGAAAAAAGGCGACGCGCTCGTCAGCAAGGGACCTCTGCCGGACGGCCATGCCTTGAACCTGGTGGTGCAATTCAAGCAAACCCCTGAAATGAAGCCGGTTAATTTCCGGTTCGTACTGGAAGACCATGTGTGTGGTGCCTGCAAGAGAGCGGAATACGCCTGCACTTGCGGACATTAAGTGCCTGCTGTTAAATAACGCTCGTGCGGGGGAGCTTTTCATCGAAGGGGAATGTAGGTATAATGTAAAAATTATTCGCGGGATTTGAGTGAGCGAATTCACGGGTTCGTAACAGTTGCATCAAGGAGAAGAAACAGAATATGAAGAAGCATTTGGCAGTTTTGGGCATTGCGCTTGGAGTCGTTGCTTGCGCCGGCGTGGCGTCGGCGGATGATGTGGTAACGCAGACGGTTCAGGGGACCGCTTCGGTGGTTGATTCCACCGTCAAAGGAACGGGTGAAGTTGTTGCCGGAACCGCCAATGCTGTTTATAAGGCCCCCGGTCAGGTGGTTGACGCGGCTTCAACACCGACTCCGGTTGGCGATGCCGTTTACAAAGCCCCCGGTCAGGTTGTTGACGCGACCTACAAAGCGCCAGGTGAAGTGGTGAAGGCCGGCAGCACGGTTGTGGATTGGACCACCAAAACCACGACGGATGCTTTTTCGGCTCTGACAACGAACTTCTCACCCAAGAATAAGAAGAAGTAATTCGAGAATCCAGTTGTTCCATAAAACTCCCCGTCGATTTAAAGTCGGCGGGGAGTTTTTAGTTTTAAAATGACGCAATTTTATTTGCCGGCTGATAGATGGAAAGTCCAGGACGCCGCCAATGTCCGATTGGAAGGTGATGAGGCGCGGCACGCGCGCGACGCGTTTAGACTTCAACCGGGCGACACGCTGAGAATTTTTAACGGGATCGGCGACGCGGCTGAAGGGCGGATCACCGCCTGCTCCAAGTCGACCGTGGATGTCGCGATCGAACGCCGGCTTCCGAAGCAAGCCGAGTCAACTGTTCGGGTATCGCTGGCCCAAAGTCTGGTCCCCAACGACACCATGGATTCCATCATCCGCCACGCCACGGAACTCGGCACTTTTGGAATTTTGCCGGTGGCATCCGACCGCAGTATTATCAAGCTCGACACTGAAAAACGCCGGCTCAAGGTCGAGCACTGGCGCGCGACCGCCCTCGCCGCCTGCAAGCAATCCGACCGGAACACGCTGCCGAGGATTTTGGAAGTAATCACGGGCGCGAAGTTGATTGAGCAATTTAAGGCTTACGACGAAGTGCTGGTGGCCTGCCCAGTAAATCCCGAGTTCGAGCTCGATACTTGGACCCGCTCCGCGACTCCTCCAAAATCCCTTTTGATCGCCATCGGTCCCGAAGGTGATTTTTCACCCGAAGAAATGGCACTTTATCGCAAGCATGGCGCCAAAACCGTTTCGCTTGGCCCCATCATCCTAAAAAGCGACACCGCAGCCCTCTACGCTCTTTCCGTCCTTCAATTTCTCGCTCGAAACGTCGACTCAAAAACCAGGAATTAGGACCAAAGTTTTTTTATATTAACGCCCTTGAATACCCTATATCCATCAGGTATACTTCGGTATCTCGAGTGAGCAAAACGCGCGCAAAACGACCAATCCTAATTAGGACTCAATATATTTCATGGATGATGTGATACGGCAGCTGGGCGAATTTTTGCAAACGCTCACCTGGTTTGATTATATGATTGCCGCAGGTGTTGGCCGGGGCATTGTGGTGGGCTTTAAATCAGGTGGATTTGTCGAACTGATCCGGTGGGTCGTTTTGATGCTGACCCTGGTGGTTCTCGTCGCGTTCACGGTTACGCTCGGCGCCTATCTGCAGGGACATACGCTGCTCAGCGTCGGCGTCGCGCAAAAAGTGGTGATCGTTCTTCTCGGATCGATCACCTTCATGGTGTTGAAGCTGATCACCGGTTTTATTCTGAAATTCGCTTCGATGGATAACAACTGGGTGATGAAAATTTTGGGTGTGATTCTCGCGTCGCTGCGCTGGTTGGTCGTGATGAGTTTTATGCTGTATACGATTCAGGCGCTCAAGCTGCCGTTTATCGGAGCCGATGTTTTGAAGAATTCCAGGTGGGGCGAGCAGCTCCAGCCCATCGCGCCGAGCATCGTCGATTTTATGACGGGTGTTATTCCTCGCGCGACGCTCGAAGTGAAGTAGTTTGCTGAAAAAGCCGCATCTGCGTCGTTGCCGCGTTGCTTACGTGCCTTACAGGCACGCGGCGCTCCTAGCGCCTAGCATCTGCAGCTTTTTGAGCAAACTACTAAATCAAGGTTGCGAACCATGATTGCTCAGCATCTTCTGGATCAGATCCAGGACCGGTCCGATATCGTTGAAGTGATTCAGCGCGTGGTTCCGCTCAAGCGCGCGGGACGGGGATTTACGGCGCCGTGTCCGTTTCATTCCGAGAAGACGCCGTCTTTTGTGGTGAGCGCGGACAAACAAATTTTTCACTGCTTCGGGTGCGGCGTCGGCGGGAATGTATTTTCGTTCGTGATGAAATACGAGAAACTGACCTTTCCCGAGGCGGTGCGGCAGTTGGCGCAGTCGGCGGGCATTCTGCTCGAAGAGGATGAGGAGTTTCGGAAGCGGGAGGATTCCCGCCAACCGGTTTACAACGCGGTCGCCGCGGCCGCGGAATTTTTTAGAATGGAGTTGGGTAAAACCCCAACAGACGCGCCGATTCAGAAATACATCGCCAAACGGCGGCTGACGGATGAAGCTCTTTCCAAATTTAAGATCGGTTACAGTCCGGACGCGTGGGACTCGCTTCTAAAAAAACTGGCGAAGGATCACGGCACCGAGACGCTTCTGCGGGCGGGTCTTTTGCTCGAGCGGGATGGAAAAACGGGTTACTACGACCGGTTTAGAAACCGGATGATGTTTCCGATCACGGATCTCAAAGGTCGGGTGATCGGTTTTGGCGCACGGGTGCTCGATGATTCACAGCCCAAATATTTGAATTCGCCCGAAACGGAGATCTATCACAAGGGCAGGGTGTTGTACGGGTTTTACGAAGGGATCGAAGCGATACGGCGCGAAAATCGGGCGCTTATCGTCGAGGGTTACATGGATGTGATCGGCTGTCATGCGGCGGGAGTTGAGATCGCGACGGCCGCTTCGGGAACATCGCTGACGACCGACCAGATCCGCGCGCTGAAGCGTTTCACGTCCAACATCACGGTGCTTTTTGACGCGGACAAGGCGGGTGAAGCCGCGACGCTCCGAGGACTGGATCTTTTGGTCGAAGAAAATTGCAATGTGCAGGTCGCGTCGCTCGCCGAAGGGCATGACCCGGATTCGTTCGTGAAGGAGTTCGGAGCGGAAAAGTTTAGAGAGCAGTTGGACGCGGCTCAACCGCTGTTCGATTACAAATATCAGTTTTTGACCCGGCGGCATGATCCCCGGAAAGTGGAAGGCAAATCTCAGATCGCGGCGGAGATGTTGGCGACGATACGGCGCATTCCGAACGAGATCACCAAGGACGGCTACCTCGCGGAACTTTCGAGGCGGCTGGGCATCGCGGAGGACGCGCTTCGGGTGGAGCTTAAAAAATCGGCTTCAACGCCGCGAGCGATTGAACTGTCTCAGGACGATCGGAAAATGCCCGACGCAGCGAGCGTGCCGGTATCGGTGATCGAAAAACTTTTGATCGGGCTTTTGATCACAGACTCCAAGCTGTGGGGAAAGAGCCGCGGACGGTTCGAGGACGGAGACTTTGTGAGCGAGGACGCGCGGTTGGTGGCCGGAATGGTGCTTCAGGCGCAGGATTGGACCGAAGTTCAGCCGGCTCGGATGTTGAGCGTTCTGCATGATCGAGAAAACTTATCGCTCTTGGTGCTCCAGGCCGTGCACCAGGCCGAGATCGTGGAAGATTCGAGCAAGGCGTTTGAGGATTGTCTGAAGCAGTTGGATGAAGCGCGCGGCAAGGACCGCTTGAAGCGGCTGCGGGATGCGATCGCCGCTTGTGAAAAAGCGAACGATATTGACGGCCGAAATATTTTATTAAGAGAATTGAATGAAACCAGCAGGAAAGGAAAGCCCAATGGCACCGAAGTCCAAATCAAGTCCTAAAGCCAAGACTGTCCGCAAAGCCGCCAAAAAATCCGAGGCCAAAATCGTGTCCAAGGCAGAGCTTAAGGCCGCGCTCAAAATGACCGCGGCGACTCCGGTGAAGTCCGCGTCCAAATTCGGTCAGCGCTCCGCGTCCAATCGCAGCGTGCGGAACATCGCGACGGTCAAGGCCCGCGCCGGCCGCAAGCGCAATGACGAGCTTAAAGGCAAGATGAAGGATGAAGAGGAGGAGACGCCCGAGGAGATCGAAGCGGCGATGAAGACGGCCGTCGAGCTTCCTGCTGAAGAAACGGACAAGGAAGCGACTGCCGCGGAACCGGCGAATCCTCTCACCGACAAGCTTCTCGCTCTGGGTAAGCAAAAGGGTTATCTCACTTTTGACGATTTGAACGAGAGTTTGCCGCAGAATGTTTCGAGTCCCGAGGCGATCGACGATGTTCTCGCCCGCCTGGTCGACCACAACATTGAGGTCGTGGACTCCGAAGAAGAGGGTAAGGAACTGCTGGAGCAGGACAAGGACGAGCGCTCGGAAGTCGGTGAATCCGACGCCAAAGAAAGCAAGCGCTCCGAACCCGCCGAAAAAAAAGCGCCTGCGCCTCAAAGAAGCGAGCAGGTCGACGATCCCGTGCGCCTGTACCTCAAGCAGATGGGTCAAATCCCTCTGCTTAAGCGCGATGAAGAATTGGAACTTGCCAAGCGGATCGAAGCGGCCGAAATTGAATTTAAAAAAGCGGTGTTGAGTCTCCATTGCTCGCGCAAGTATGTCGTGAATATTCTTAACGATATCTGCAACAACGAAGTGCCTCATGACGAGTACATCAAGGAGGACTTCCGTGTCCGTGACGATGTGACTCGCACGCTCAAGCGCCTCAACAGCAACCTGCGCAAGCTCAGGACCTGCAAGCGCTCGGACGATGTGATCGAACTCATGTTGGACTGCAAGTTGACGACGAGCACGGTCGAGGATTACATCAAGGACATTCAGAAAAAAGTCCACGACTGGGACCGGGTCGATCGGGATCTGGCCCGTGCCCGTCAGCGCAAGGAAGCGGCCCGCGTCAAAGAGCTCCTGGAGTTCAAGCAGGCGGTTCCCAAAGAGCTGGATGAACCGATCAAGATCGTCAAAGAAAAACTCAAATTGGCCTCCAAGCGCGACTTCGTGTACAACAAGGCCAAAAAAGAACTCGTGGCGGCCAATCTCCGCCTCGTGGTTTCGATCGCCAAGAAGTACACCAACCGCGGCTTGTCCTTCCTTGATCTGATCCAGGAAGGCAACATCGGCCTCATGAAGGCGGTGGATAAGTTTGAATACAAACGCGGATACAAGTTCAGCACCTACGCGACTTGGTGGATCCGCCAGGCCGTCACGCGCTCGATCGCTGACCAGGCGCGCACGATCCGCATCCCGGTGCATATGACCGAAACCATCAACAAGCTCGTGCGTATTTCGCGCGCGTTGATTCAGAAAAACGGCGAAGAGCCGACGCCTGAAGAGATCGGCCGTCACATGCGCATGGGTGTCGGCAAGGTCCGCGGAATTCTCAAGATCGCACAGGAACCGATTTCGCTTCAGACACCGATCGGCGACGATGGCGACACGAGCTTCGGTGACTTCATCGAGGACAAAAGCGCGGTTTCGCCCGCGAACGCGACGACCTACTCGATGCTCAAGGAGCACATGGAAGAGGTTCTGGCGACACTGACCGAACGCGAGCGCAAGGTGCTCCGGTTCCGGTTTGGCATCGGTGACGGCTATCCGCGCACGCTGGAAGAAGTGGGTTCGATTTTTAACGTGACCCGCGAGCGCGTGCGGCAGATCGAAGCCAAGGCGCTTCGGAAGCTGCGCCACCCGACACGGTCGCGCAAGCTCAAGACCTTTCTCGAACTGGGGGTTGGAGAAGAGATCGATTACTCGTAGGTTGTCGGTCGGCTTGAGCGTTTTGCGGGAACGCGGCGCCGCAAAGAGTTGCGGCTTGCTTTGCTCCGCTGCTGCG
>JAGVCY010000078.1 GCA_020058965.1 Candidatus Omnitrophota bacterium
CCGCACCTGCCGCAAGATCCATCAGCGCCCGGTCCGCCTCCCGGCTGTGTAAAGGAACGGCCGACTTGAGAAATATGTCGGACATCAGGATCCCGCCATGCTGGTTCATGCTTTTTCCGTCGGGAGATGCGCCCGGTGGAGCAGGGATCGGACTTCCTCATCCGTCGTCTGTCTGAAGTCGTCGTACCAGACCCCGACCGCATAAAACGGTTTCGGAATCACCGCGCAGATCGTTTCGTCAGCCTCGTCTTTGAATGAACTGCACGCCTCCTCCGATCCGACTGGCACCGCCACGACTATTTTACGGACGCCGCGTTTCTTGAGCGCGACCACCGCGGCCTGCATCGTCGATCCCGTGGCCAGCCCGTCATCCACCACAAGCACGATCTTGTCCGCCAAATCAAGCGGCCGGCCTTCCCGATAGAGACGTTCACGGCGGCAAAGCTCCTTCAACTCGTTTTGAACGACCCGCTCCAGCCGTTCGGTCGAAACGCCAGCCAACCGTGCGGTCACTTCATCGACCACACAGGTGCCGCCCGAAGCCAGCGCGCCGATCGCGAACTCCTCCTGCCCGGGCAGACCGATCTTTCTCACGACAAAAACGTCTAGCGGAAGACCTAGGGTTTCCGCCACTTCATAAGCGACGACCACCCCGCCCCGCGGAAGACCCAGCACCATTGCGTCCTTCATCCCGGCATATTTCTTGAGCCGCTCGGCGAGAATCCGGCCCGCTTCACGCCGGTCTAAAAAAGGCCTTTCCATTGCCGCCTCCTGCGAACATCGCGTTGTCAGGAACCTGTGTCGTTTCCATTTACCGGACGGCCGAAACGAACCTCAACGCGGGTTTCTTCGGTTCGCCCGACTTGCGGAGGATCCGCTTTGTGTGCTGCCGTTTGCTCTGCGCCTTGGCTTGGGGAGGGGTGATCCCCCGCTGAACCAGGTGCGCTGCTTTTTTGGCCGAACGCACCCGAGGACCGGCAAGGTCTTTTTTGAGCAGGAGAAATTCCTTCAGCAGAGTCGCGTGGTTTAAAAGCGGGTGGATAGCGTCATGGACGAGCGTGATGTCCTCCCCGCGTTCCACCAACGGTTGCCACAAAGCCCGCTTCTTTCCCAACTCACCAAAATACCTTTTGCGGAATTCCCCGAATTGCCGGTGTTTGTCCGTGAACCACGCCAAAAGCGTGTCGCTCGGCGCGAGCTCCCGAACCCAACCGTCGAGGTCAAGCGCGTCGCGCTTCACCCCGAGCGGCCACATACGGTCAATCAAGTACCGCGATCCCGACCTATTTTTGGAAGGATGCCGGACATTTTCGATACGAATCATATCCCCTCCGTTTCATCCCGATGGTTTAGTAAATGTATCCTTTTTTCGCGGTCCCTTTTTTCATCGTTCCGCAGGTAGACGCTCGCCCTGCGGGGCAACACGCCGCGCTCTTCTTGGACTTGGCGGTTGTTTTACGAAGGGCTTTTTTCTTCGTTTTCATGGCTCGCTCTCCTTTTTTGATCGGCGTACTCAATACGCTGCTTCGGGTACGGGTGCGGACATCTCTTGCTTGGGACTCTCAGTGATCAGGACCTCGGTCGTAAGTAGAAGCCCGGCGATGCTGGCCGCGTTCCGCAGCGCGCAACGTACGACTTTGACCGGATCGACGACCCCGGCCTCCAGCAAGTTCTCGAATTGGCCGGTCGCCGCATTGAAGCCGAACGCGGCCGGCTCTCCGTGCCGAACCCGGTCGACAACGACGGAGCTTTCGAATCCGGCGTTTTCCGTTATGATGCGGATCGGCTCCTCCAGAGCCCTGCGCACGATGCCGGCGCCTACTTTCTCGTCCCCCTGCAAGGCCAGACCGTCTACCGCGGAAGTGCAGCGTAGAAGCGCCACACCGCCGCCCGGAACAATGCCCTCGGCCGCCGCGGCGCGCGTCGCGTGCATCGCGTCGTCGATGCGGGATTTTTTTTCCTTCATTTCGGTCTCTGTCGCGGCGCCGACATGGATCACCGCGACTCCGCCGCTCAACTTGGCCAGCCGCTCTTCGAGCTTTTCACGGTCGTAATCCGATTTTATTTCCTGGATCTGTTGTTTGATCTGCCGGATCCGCGTTTGAATGCCGGCGGCGGTCCCCGCCCCGCCAACAAGGGTCACGGTGTCCTTCTCCACCACGACCCGCTTGGCATGTCCCAAGTCCTCCGGCTTGATATTTTCGAGCTTCACGCCGAGATCTTCGGTGACGGCCTTTCCACCGGTAATGATCGCGATGTCTTCCAACAACGCTTTTCTTCTGTCCCCGTAGCCCGGCGCCTTGACGGCACAGCAACGCAGCGTCCCGCGCAGCTTATTCACCACCAGCGTGGCAAGCGCCTCGCCGTCGATGTCTTCGGCGATCAACAGCAACGGCCTCCCCTCGCGTGACACCGCTTCCAAAAACGGCAACACTTCCTTGATGGAGGATATTTTTTTCTCGTAAATGAGAACGGCGGCGTCCTCCAAAACGGCCTCCATGCGCTCTGCATCGGTGACAAAATAAGGGGAAAGATACCCCTGATCAAACTGGAGGCCCTCGACGATCTCCAACGTCGTTTCCATCGTCCGTGATTCTTCCACCGTGATGGCGCCGTCCTTCCCGACCTTTTCCACCGCTTGCGCGATCAAGTCCCCAATCTTCCGATCATTGTTGGCGGCGATCATCGCCACCTGCGCCGTCTCTTTACGGTCTTTGATGGGCTTGGCCATCCGCGTCAGCTCGGCGCTCACCGCCCACGCCGCGGCCTCAATCCCCCTTTTCAACGCGGCCTGGTTCGCCCCCGTCGCGATGACTTTGACGCCTTCTCGGTAAATGGCCTGAGCCAAAACGGTCGCGGTTGTCGTCCCATCCCCCGCCTCGTCGCCCGTTTTAGAAGCGACCTCCTTCACGACCTGCGCGCCCATATTCTCGTTGGGGTCCTTGAGATCGATCGCTTGGGCGACCGTGACACCATCGTTGATGATCAGCGGGGATCCGAATTTTTTTTCGATCATCACATTCCTACCGCGCGGACCGAGCGTCACTTTGACGGCATCCGCCAATGCATCGACCCCCGCCAAAATCGCCCTCCGCGCCTCATCCTGGTACAAGATTTGCTTGGACATAACCCCTCCTAATTCAATCACAACCCTCAGGCCTTCATTCTGCAATCGACAGCAATCAATGTATCTGACAATCAGCCGCGCTCTTTTCCATCTCCAACACGGCCAGCGTCGTTTTGATCACCGCGTCGGGATTGAGCGAAATACTGTCGATCCCTTCCTCCACCAAAAACCGGGCGAACTCCGGGTAATCGCTCGGCGCCTGGCCGCAGATGCCTATCTTCCTGCCGTGACGTTGCGCGTCGCGGATCACTTGCGCGATCATTTTTTTGACCGCGGCGTTGCGCTCGTCAAAAATAGGCGCGACGATTTCGGAATCCCGGTCGACGCCCAGAATGAGCTGGGTCAGGTCGTTCGACCCGATCGAAAAACCGTCAAATATCTTGGCGAACTCCTCCGCCAGGATCACATTGCTCGGGATCTCGCACATCACATAGACCTCGAGGCCGTCTTCGCCGCGTTTGAGCCCGTGTTTGGCCATCTCCGCCTGGACGCGAACCCCCTCCTCAACCGTCCGGCAGAACGGGATCATGAGCTTCAGGTTCTTGAGCCCCATTTCGCCGCGCACCTTTTTCATGGCCCGGCACTCCAACGCGAACCCGGCCTGATATCGCGGATGGTAGTACCGGGACGCGCCGCGGAATCCGATCATCGGGTTTTCTTCCACCGGTTCGTACGGCTGGCCGCCGATCAGGTTCGCGTACTCGTTGGTCTTGAAGTCGCTCAACCGCAAAATAACATCCTTGGGATAAAACGCCGCGGCGATCATCGCCACGCCCTCAGCTAATTTGTCGACAAAGAATTGCGGCTTGTCCGCGACTCCCGCCGTGAGCCGATCGATCTGGGTCCGAACCTCCGGATCCTTCACCTGATCGTAGTTCAGAAGAGCCAGAGGATGGATCTTGATGTAAGAAGAAATGATGAATTCCTCCCGCGCCAACCCGACACCATCGTTCGGGATGAACGAGAATGAAAAAGCCTCCTCCGGATTGGCGACGTTCATCATGATCTGGGTCTTGGGCCGGGCGAAGTCTTTGAGGTCGACCCGCGACGTTTCGAACGGCAGACTCCCATCGTACACAAAACCGTTGTCTCCCTCCGCACAACTGACGGTGACGGCCTGCCCGTTTTTTAACACCTCGGTGCCGTTCCCGGTGCCCACCACGGCCGGCACC
>JAGVCY010000141.1 GCA_020058965.1 Candidatus Omnitrophota bacterium
GTGCTCTTCCGATCTGCCCAGGCCAGAGAACCGCCGATTTGGCCGACGCCGATAACGGCGATCTTTTTGAACAGGGGTGACTTTTTCATTTTTTCTTGGGGCTCAGGGAAGCATCCAGAGCTTTTAAAAATACGCGGTTGTCCTGAGGGCGGCCGACAGTCACCCGGATATGTTCTTCGAGGCCCCACGACTTCATATGACGGACGATCACCCCTTTTCGGAGCAAGCCCTCGTACACGGCCGGCGCCGCGGCGCCCAGATGCATGAGGATAAAATTGGCCGCGCTCGGCACCGTGCGGATGCCGCGCTGGCGCAGCTGCGCTTCCAAGCGGCGGCGCTCGGAGACGGTCTGTCTGACGATTTTTTTAACAAAAGCTTTGTCATTCAGCGCTGCGCAGGCGGCTGCTTGCGCCGGGCCGTTTACATTGAAGGGTTCGCGGACACGGTTCATGCCGGCGGCCACTTCAGGATGCGCGAACGCATACCCAACCCGTAGGCCGCAAAGACCGTAAGCCTTTGAAAATGTCCGGCTCACGATCAAATTAGGCCGCTGCGAGAGCCAGGCGATCGTGTTGGGGTAATCTTTTTCGGCGGCGGCGTATTCGTAGTAGGCCTCGTCCATAAAAATCAGACAGTTGGACGGCACTTTTTTGACGAACGCTTCCAGTTCGGCACGGCGGGCGAAACTGCCCGTGGGGTTGTCGGGATTGGCTATAAATATTGCTTTTGTTTGCGGGGTAATCGCCGCGGTCATCGCTTTTAAATCGTATTTAAAATCCTTTTGGGGAACTTCCACAATCTTGGCGCCTTGCACCAAAGTGGCGATCCGGTAAATCAAAAATGTCGGAGTGGCCGTCAGCACCTCCTCCCCCGATCCCACAAAAGCGCGGATTGCCATGACGATCAGTTCGTCGGAGCCGTTGCCGACAACAATCCCGTCTTCGGCAACTCCGAAGCGTTCCGCCAGCGCTCGCTTCAAATAAAAACAGCTTCCGTCCGGATAGCGGTGCGCGTTCTTAAGCGCTGATTTTGCCGCCGCCAGGGCCTTGGGCGAGGGCCCGTAGGGATTTTCGTTGGACGCGAGCTTGAGCGCATGACGGATGCCAAGCTCGCGTTCAAGCTCCTCGACCGGTTTGCCGGGTTTGTAGACTTGGACATTTTCCAGCCCCGGATGCGAAAAAGGAAACATTCGATTCATGGGGATTTAGTCGGCCGATCGGGGGTATGAGCCCAGAATCTTGAGAAAAGCGGACTGCTTTTTGACTGCCTTGAGCGCTTCGCGCACGGACGCGTCTTCCGCGTGGGCTTCGAGATCGATAAAGAAAAAGTAATCCCATTGGCGAAGGCGCGAGGGGCGGGATTCGATCTTGGTGAGATTGATCCGGTTTTTATGGAACGGTTCCAGAATGCTGAGCAGTGCTCCGGGACGATGCTGGATCGAGACCATGATCGATGTTTTGTCGCTGCGGGTCGGGCGGGCGGATTGGCGCGACAGAACCAGGAAACGTGTCACATTGGATCTGGAATCCTGGATTGACGGGGCAATGACTTTAAGCCTATTGGGCTTAGCGGCCAGGATACTGGCGATGCATGCGGAATTTTTTTCCGATGCGGCAATCTTGGCGCCGTGAGCCGTGGATGAAGCCGGAATGAGCTCCGCTTCGGCCAGATGCGCTTCGATCCACTGCCGGCACTGACCAAAAACTTCGGCTTTGGAATAAATCCGACGGATGCGTGTCAGGCCGGTCTCGCGCGATAGCAAGTTGAGATTGATCTTCAGCAGAACTTCCGAGCAAATTTTGAGATCGGAGTCGATAAAATTGTCGAGCGTGTGATGAATTGCACCTTCGGTGGAATTCTCAACCGGAGCGACGCCATAATCGCACCGGCCGCTTTCGACTTCCGAAAATATATCAGAAATCGCGTTGCAAGGAATATAGCGGACGCTGGAGCCAAACTTTTTGACGCTGGCCTGATGCGTGAAGGTTTGCTCGGGGCCGAGGTAGGCAATGGCCAATGGCCGCTCGAGGTTCAACGCTCCCGACATGATTTCGGAATAAATGGCTTCAAGAGAAGTGCCGGGCAGAGGTCCGGCGTTGAGACGGCGGACATTGTCGAGCACTTCCCGCTCGCGATCCGGCGCGTAGACAGGCGCTTGTGCGGCGTCCTTCAACCGGCCGATGGACTGACTGATCTTGGCGCGATCGTTCAACAGCTCGACCATGCGCTGATCCAGGCGGTCGATAGCGCCCCGGAGGCGCTTTAAGTTAAGCGGAGCGGGTTTCATCGGCGGTCTCGGTTTGGTCGGTGGATGCATCGCCCTCCGGAAGCGTTTCTTCCGGCAAGATTTCACCCGGCATCAGCTCACCAACCGAATGCCGGAGACTCGCGGGAAGCTCAATATCGTTTTCGGTGAATTCAGCAAGTTTAGGCAACTCGCGCAACCCGGCCAGACCAAAATGATCCAAAAAAAACTTGGTGGTCGAATACAGGAGCGGACGGCCGGGGACTTCTTTGCGGCCGGATATTTTGACCAGTCCTTTTTCCAAAAGCGTCTTCATTGACCCGTCAACATTCACCCCGCGAATGTACTCAATTTCGGCCCGCGTGATCGGCTGCTTGTACGCGATGATCGAGAGGGTTTCGAGCCCTGCGCCCGATAGTTTTTTCTGATCTCGGTGTTGGACATAGGTCCGGATGTACGGAGCCATTTCGGAGTCCGTAACAAACTGCCAGCCACCGGCAATTTCCTTGAGTAAAAATCCGCTCTGTGCGGCCGCGTAGGATTCGCCCAGCTCGGCGAAGCACTGCCGGATATCCGCCGCCTCGGAACCGGTGACTTCCTTCACCTGCTCGATCGTGAGCGGCTTATCGCTGACAAAAACGAGCGCCTGAACGATCTTTTTTAGTAGTTCGGGGCTCATGCAACCTCCTCGGGCGAAATGAGTTCAGTCGACGACAAAGGCTGGGTCGTTTCAAAAGTCTCCGAATCCAACCGGCGCGACACATTGCGAATAATTTCGATATCTTCAAACAAGCTATTCTGCACGAAGTGCACCTCCTTCAGGCGGATCAATTCCAACAATGCCAAAAAAATCGTGATCGCTTCAAATCGAATGGATGTTTTACGAAACAGCTGGGTGAAGCGAATTTTGGAACCCGCTTCTCCGAGCGAGCTCAAAATCTCTTGAACCTTTTCGGCCACGGTGAATTCATCCTTGATCACCTGATGAAACACATCCTTCGGCATATGCTGCAGCACCTTGCCGAACGCGCTGATCAGATCAAAGAGCGATCCTTCCAAAAAGGGACTGTCCGCGGCATCCATCTCAATTTCGGGCGCGAAGCGCGAAAACGAATCCATGCGGCTGGTTTCCATTTTACGCAGATCCTGCGCTGCCTCCTTGAATCGCATGTATTCCAAAAGCTTGCGGACCAGCTCCTCGCGCGGGTCCTGTTCTTCGACCGCTTCGACGGGCACTTCATCCGGCGGCAACAACATCTTCGATTTGATGCGCATCAGCATCGACGCCATCACCAAAAATTCTCCCGCAACTTCCAGATTCATTGTCTGCATCAAATTCAAATATTCCAGGTACTGCTCAGTCACGATCGTAATCGGTATATCGTGAATGTCCAACTCGTTCTTCTGAATCAGGTGCA
>JAGVCY010000138.1 GCA_020058965.1 Candidatus Omnitrophota bacterium
AACAGGTATAAACAGGTATATACGAACAGGGGGAAGACATTAGACAGGTTCTACATGTTTTATCGAGGATGAGAGGCGGCCTAATGTCTGAGCTGCCCCTTCGATTATTTTTTTTCTAACTTATCCAAATACAACTGATATTGTTGCTGCTGCTTTTCCCAAACGGTAAGTATTCCATCAAATCTATCTACCTGCTTTTCTTGCCTTGCCAAAAGAAGTTCGTATTTATTCTGCGACGCTTCGGCCGCCTCTTGTTGTTTGGCTGTCCAATCTAAACTTTTCTGGTAAACCTCTTGTTGTTGCTTGGCTATTTCTACTTGTTTTTGGTATTCCTCTTGTTGTTGCTTGGCTATTTCTGCTTGTTTTTGGTATTCCTCTTGCTGTTGCTTGGTAAATTCTGCTCGCTCCTTCTGGTAATCCTCCTGCAGTTTCTTGTCTGTTTCTAAGCGCTTTTGGTAATCATCCTGAAGTTTCTTAGCTGTTTCTGCCCGCTTCTGGTAATCATCCTGCTGTTTCTTAGCTGTTTCTGCCCGCTTCTGGTAATCATCCTGCTGTTTCTTCCGATTCTTAATTACTTCTGCCAGTGAGGGTTGCTCTGCATTTTCAGTTGCAAAAGTCTCCCAACAAACAACCGAGCTAAAAATTACAACCGCCATTGTCACAATAAAATAACTAACCCGCATGCGTTCCATAATAGCTCCTATTTGCTGGCTTCAGCCTGGATACTGGACATTTTGGACTCAACACAACAGGCTCTTTGTAATAGGTGGCTACCACGCGATCGTGTTGTAGCCAGCGTCCACATGAAGAATTTCACCTGTCACGCCCCGGGCATAATCGCTGAGTAAAAAAGCCGCCGCGTCGCCGACTTCCTGCGCTTCAATATTTCTTTTGAGCGGCGCTTTGTCACGGACATGTTTGAGCATTTCTGAAAAACCATGAATACCACGCGCGGCCAAGGTGTTCACCGGTCCCGCCGAAATTGCATTCACACGAATATTTTGTGCGCCCAGGTCGTTCGCCAAATACCGCACGCTCATGTCGAGCGCGGCCTTTGCAACGCCCATCACATTGTAGCCCGGCATCACCTTCTCGCCGCCCAGATATGTCAACGCGACCACGCTCGAACCTTTTTCGGCTTTCGCCAGCAGCGGCCGCGCGATCCGCGTCATCGCCGTCAGCGTGTACGCGCTGACATTCATCGCCAGTTGGAACCCATCGGCCGTTGCCTTGAGGTACTCGCCTTCCAGTTCTTCTTTTTTTGCGAATGCAATCGCGTGAACTAAAAAGTCCAGACGGCCCCATTCGCGGTCCACCGCTTCAAAAACCCTGATCAAATCTTTTTCCTCGGTGGCTTCGCACGGCAGCACCAATTTTGCACCAATCTCCGGCGCAAGCTCGTTGATATTTTCCAGCAAGCGCTCGTTCTGATAGGTCAGCGCGATCTCCGCCCCTTCGCGGTGCGCGGCCTGTGCGATGGCCCACGCTAAACTGCGCTTGTTCGCCACCCCAAATATAATTCCTCGTTTTCCCTTCAACAGACCGGATGTGCTCATATTAAATTTTCTTCAGCGCAAGGCAGGTGTTGTGTCCGCCGAACCCGAAGGAGTTCGACATTGCGGCCCGCGCCTGAAATTTACGAGCCGTGTTGGGAATATAATCGAGATCGCAATTCGGATCCGGCGTTGTTTGGTTAATGGTCGCATGCAGGATCCCTTCCTTTAAGGAGCGGGCGCACACGACGAACTCGACGCCTCCGGCGGCCCCGAGCAAATGGCCGGTCATGGATTTCGTTGAGCTGATTTGAAGTTTTTTGGAATGATCCCCGAAAGCGCGCTTGATCGCGAGTGTTTCGATTTGATCGTTCATTTCGGTGGAAGTTCCGTGAGCATTGATGTAATCCACATCTTCGGGGTTTAATTTTGCGTCTTTTAAGGCGAGCTTCATAGCCCGCATCGCCCCATCGCCCTCCGGATGAGGCGCGGTCATATGATAGGCGTCTCCTGTGGCGGAGTAGCCGGCAAGTTCCGCATAAATTCTGGCGCCGCGTTTTTTGGCATGCTCATACTCTTCCAGCACGGCGATCCCGGCGCCTTCACCCATCACAAACCCATCTCGCTCTTGATCAAAGGGCCGCGAGGCCTTCTCCGGTTCATTGTTGCGGCGCGATAACGCCTTCAGCGCACAAAACCCGCCCACTCCCAGCGGCGTGATGCAACTTTCCGTTCCGCCGGCCACCATCACGGTCGCGTCACCCCGCTCGATCATCCTAAACGCTTCACCGATCGCGTGATTGGCGGTCGCGCAGGCGGTCACGGCGGCCATATTAGGGCCTTTCAGCCCGAGCAGCATCGAAACCCAACCAGATGCCATGTTGATGATCAGCATCGGGATCATAAAGGGAGAAAACTTTTTGGTGCCGTGTTCGAGATAAAGCGAATGGTGTTTTTCGATAATACTGAGACTGCCGATTCCGGAACCGATCACAACCCCCCAATCTTCACGCTCTTCAGGAGAGGATGCTTCCTTTGGAAAACCGGCATCGTTCCACGCTTCAAAGGAAGCCGCCACGGCCAGTTGCGTAAAACGCTCCATGCGCCGTGATTCTTTTAAGGGAAGCAATTGGGTAGGCTCAAACCCTTTGATTTCAGCGGCGATGTTGCAGTCCAACCCCGTGGAATCAAATTGAGTGATTCGTGAAACACCTGATCGACCAGCCTGAAGCGCAGCCCAAGTCGCCGCAACCGTGTTGCCGAGCGGGGTAATGGCTCCGAGTCCGGTGACGACAACGCGTCGTTCGGACATCTAATTTAGTCTGCGTTTGCTTTGGATTTTTCGGCGATGTAGCGCATGGCGTCACCGACGGTACGCATTTTTTCAGCGTCCTCATCAGGAATCTCGATACCAAATTCTTCTTCCAGCGCCATGACGAGCTCGACCGTGTCCAGGGAATCGGCACCGAGATCATCGGTGAATGAGGCCTGATCCACGACTTCTTCCACTTTGACGCCCAGTTGTTCCGCGATGATCGATCGAACCTTGGTTTGTGTATCTGACATCAGTTTTGTCCTTTGCTTTTGAGGTGCTTACATCACCATTCCGCCGTCCACGGTCAGAACCTGGCCGGTCATGTACTTACTCATATCCGAAGCCAGAAAAACCGCCGCATCCGCGACATCCGCGGCGCTGCCGTATTTTTTCAGCGGAATTGCTTGAAGAATTCCATTTTTGACCGCTTCCGGAAGTCTATCCGTCATTTCCGTCTGGATAAACCCGGGCGCGATCGCGTTCACCAGTATATTTCGACTGGCAAGTTCTTTAGCTGCCGACTTGGTCAGGGCGATAATCCCCGCCTTACTGGCAGCGTAATTGGCTTGACCGGCATTACCAACCAACCCGATCACAGAGGCAATATTAATAATTCTTCCATGGCGCTGGCGCATCATCGGCTTGGCAACGGCTTTGGTTCCCAAAAAAGCGCCCTTTAAATTGGCACCAAGAACCTCATCCCATTCCTGCTCCGACATTCGGACCAACAAACCATCGCGGGTGATTCCCGCATTGTTGACGAGTATATCAACTTCATTCCATTTGTCAATCACGCTATCCACAAGGGCTTGTATGGAATCTTCTTTAGAAACGTCTACAGGCACTACATACGGTTCCTGAAGACCCAGCTTGACAATTTCGTCTTTGAGGGTGTTGAGCTGGTCGATGCTCCGGGCCGCTAAGGCAACTCGGGCTCCCTCTTGAGCAAATTTGAGTGCAATCGCCCGTCCAATTCCACGCGATGCGCCGGTCACGATCGCCACTTTATTTTTGAGCAGCATTCACCCCTCCTGCTTCCAACGCCTTAAAATCATCCGCGCATCCGAGCGGCACCACTTGAACGGAAGAATCTATTTTCCGCATTAACCCTTTTAGCACCTTACCCGGCCCCAACTCATAAAACTTGCGAACCCCCATCCCAATCATCGTTCGACAGGAATCTTCCCAGAGAGTCCGATGGTTCATCTGGTCGACCAGATTCTTACGAATTTGTACCGGGTCGGATTGCGCTTGAGCCGTTAAATTTGAAATTACGGCAAAACGAGGGGTGCTGACTTGAATCTTTGTGAGCGCCTCCGCAATTCGACGGCACGCCGAATTCATGCAGCTGGAATGAAACGCGCCACTCACATCCAGCGGCACCGCCCGCTTGCCAAGCTCCTGACAGGCCTTGACGGCCTCCTCGACCATGGCCTTTTTCCCAGAAATGACGATCTGCCCCGGACAATTCAAATTGCCTACCTCGGCACCGGTTTTCGCACAAACCGCC
>JAGVCY010000164.1 GCA_020058965.1 Candidatus Omnitrophota bacterium
ATCGCCGCCTGACATTTTAAGATGCACCCGGCACCCTCTTGGCCTCGTCCTGGATAAGTGCTCATTATTGTGCTACACTTGACTCAACGAGGAGGCGCGATGAAAAACTTGAATGTGGTCCCGGTGACGGAGTTCAGGATCCACGCGCTGGAAGCGGTGCGTCGGGTGAATCGGCTTGGAAGCGAGATGGTGATCACCGCCAAGGGTGTTCCGGCGGCTGTTTTGGTGTCGTACGATGAGTGGGAGTCCATTGCCGAAACGATCGACATTAAACGGGATCGAAAATTGATGCAGCAGATCAAGAGCTCCATACGCTATTTAAAAAATGGAGGAAAGGGAATCCCGCTGGAAAAAATTGCCTGGGGCCGTGTGTGAAGTGGCGGCTGGTCATCACGCCCGTCGCACAGGCGGCATTGCGAATTTATTCGCCGGAGACCAAGCAGTATATTCGCGCCGGTCTTGATGAGATCCTGGATAATCCAAAAATTGGGAAAAAGTTAAAAGATGATCTGGCCGGTTTTTTTTCTTACCGGGTGAGGCGATTTCGGATCATTTATCAGCTTCAGCAGCATTTAGTCACGATCGTTGTCATCGCGGTGGGCCCCGGTAAAACGATCTACCACGACTTGGTATCCGATATCCACGCAAGCTAGTGTCTCAAGCGAACCGCTTTCTTTTCGGTTTCTTTTCGGTCGTTTTGCAATCGACCTTCGCACGAGCTATAATCTCCGCCTTTCAACCTATGACTTCCATCACCGCCGCAGCCGCCGAAACGCTCAAAATCGGCAAATACACGCTCGCCTCCCGGCTCATCGTCGGGACGGGGAAATACTCGGATTTTGAGGTGATGAAGCAGGCGCTTGAGGCGTCGGGGACTTCGATGGTGACGGTAGCGATACGGCGGGTGAATTTGGATTCCAAGGAACCCAACCTGCTCGACGCGATCGATCTTAAAAAGTATATTTTGCTACCGAACACGGCCGGGTGTTACACGGCCGAGGAGGCCATTCGCACGGCACGGCTGGCGCGGGCGGCCTGCGGCACCGAGCTGATCAAGCTCGAAGTCATCGGAGATCAGCGGACTCTGATGCCGGACAACCTCGGGACGCTCGAGGCGTGCAAGGTCCTAGTAAAGGAAGGTTTTACCGTGATGCCGTATTTTACGGATGATCCGGTGATGGCCATGCGGCTCGAGGACGCAGGCGCGGCGTGCGTGATGCCGCTCGCGTCGCCGATCGGGTCGGGTCAGGGGATCCTGAACCGAGTGAATGTGCAATTTGTGCGGGAGGCGGTCAAAGTTCCGGTGATCGTGGACGCGGGCGTCGGTACGGCATCGGACGCTGCGATCGCGATGGAACTGGGCGTGGACGGATTGCTCATGAACACCGGGATCGCGGCCGCGAAGGATCCGGTCAAGATGGCGCGCGCGATGAAGCTCGCGGTTGAGGCGGGGCGGCTGGCTTTTGAAGCCGGACGGATGACGAAGCAGCGGTACGCCAACGCATCCAGTCCGACACAAGGTTTGATCGAATAAATTGGGCTGTATAAAAAGCAGCCAACCGTCATCCTGAGGCCCGTAGGGCCGAAGGATCTAGACCGGTTAATCAAGATCCTTCGGCGCTTTCGCGCCTCAGGATGACATTTGCTTATATAAAGGAAAGACAATGAAAAAATCAAATTCCTCCAGAAACTACAACATCGCGGTCATCGGCGGGGACGGCACGGGACCTGAAGTCATCCGCGAATCCATCAAGGTGATGGACGCCTCCGCGAAGAAAAATGCTTTTAAACTCAACTACACGATGCTCGACTACGGCGGCGAGCGCTACCTCAAATCCAAGAAGACGATCTCCGACAGCGAGTTGAATGCGCTTCGCAAATACGACGCGATCCTGCTCGGCGCGATCGGCCACCCGAAGGTCGCCCCCGGTATCCTCGAGCGCGGCATCCTGCTCAAGACCCGCTTCGGCCTCGACCAATACATCAACCTCCGTCCGGTCAAGCTCTACCCCGGCGTCGACACGCCCCTCAAGGACAAAGGTCCCAAGGACATCGACTTCGTGGTCGTGCGCGAAAACACCGAAGGCCTGTATGTCGGTGAAGGAAAATTCATCAACAAGGGCAAGAAGAACGAGATCGCCCTTCAGGTCAGTCGCAACTCCCGCAAGGGCGTCGAGCGCTGCATCCGTTACGCCTTTGAATTTACCCGTAAGCGTAACAAGCGCAAGAAGCTCACGCTCTGCGCGAAAACGAATGTTCTCACCTACGCGCATGACCTCTGGTGGCGCGTGTTCCAGGAAGTCGCCAAGGAATACAAGGATGTCACGACCGATTACGCGCATGTCGACGCGACCTGCATGTGGATGGTAAAGAACCCCGAATGGTTCGATGTCATTGTGACGGACAACATGTTCGGCGACATCATCACGGATCTCGGCGCGATGATACAGGGCGGCATGGGCATCGCGGCGGGCGGCAACATCAACCCGGAAGGCGTTTCGATGTTTGAGCCGATCGGCGGTTCCGCGCCGAAGTACACGGGGCTCAATGTCATCAACCCATTGGCTGCGATCGCGGCGGGCGGCATGCTGCTCGAAGAAGTCGGCGAGTCCGCGGCGGCTCAGAAGATCGAGAAGTCCGTGATGCAGGTTTGCACCAAGCTCAAAAGCATGGGCGCGGGCAAAATGGGCTATTCCACGACGCAGGTCGGCGACCTGGTCGTAAAGGGCTTGTAAGTTTTTTAATAAAAGGAAATCGAAGCAATGAAGTTCAAGAAAAAGTCCGCCTACAACATCGCGATCATGGGCGCCACCGGCGCGGTTGGCGTCGAAATGCGCCAAATCCTCGAAGAGCGGAAATTTCCGATCGCGGACATCACGTTTCTCGCCTCGGAGCGTTCCGCCGGTAAAAAAATAAAGTTCAAGGGCAAGTCCTACACCGTCAAAGTCCTGAACGATCAGTCCTTTGAGGGCGTGGACATCGTGCTCGCGTCGGCGGGCGGGGCCCTTTCAAAAAAATTCGCCCCGGCGGTCAAAAAGGCCGGCGCGGTGATGATCGACAACACTTCGGCGTTCCGCATGGACCCGAAGGTTCCGCTCGTAATTCCAGAAATTAACCCGGAGGCGATCCGCGAGCACAATGGCATTATAGCCAACCCCAACTGCTCGACGATCGTGGCGCTCGTGGCCTTGAACCCTCTCCACAAAGTCGCCAAGCTCAAGCGCTTCAATGTCGCGACCTACCAGGCCGCTTCCGGCGCGGGCGCGCAGGCGATGGAAGAGCTTCGCGTGCAGGCGGGCGAGATCCTGGAAGGCAAACAGCCGACCAAAAAAATCTTCAAGCATCAGATCGCCTTCAATGTGTTCAGCCACAACAGCTCGGTCGGCGAGGACGGCTACAACGAAGAAGAAACCAAGATGATCAAGGAGACGCACAAGATTCTCGGGAAGACCGGCATCAAGATCCAAGTTACTTGTGTTCGCGTTCCGGTTTTTCGCGCGCACTCGGAAGCGATTTATGCCAAGTTCGATAAGTCAATCACGCCAGATCAAGCCCGCCGGATTCTGGCCAAAGCCCCCGGCGTCAAAGTGGTCGACAACCGGAGCGGAAATTATTTTCCAATGCCGGTCGACTCCGCTCACAAGGACGATATTCTTGTCGGCCGCATCCGCCAGGACTTGTTCTCCAAAAAAACGCTCGGGCTCTTTGTCTCTGGCGACCAGATCCGAAAAGGCGCCGCGCTCAACGCCGTCCAGATCGCCGAAAAACTTATCGGAGCGCGGCGCTGAAAAATCCCCGTCTGCGGCGTTGCTCACGCGCTTGCGTGACGCTGCCGCGCTGCGCATGTTCGCGCCTTGCATCCGGGGCTTTTTGAGCACCTCGCATGAAACCATCCTCCGTCAAGTCAAGACTCATTAAAGCCACCGTCGCGTATCACGGGGCGAAATTTAGCGGCTGGCAGATACAGCGGCAGGGGGAGCGGACGGTACAATCCGTGTTTGAGTCCGCGCTTCAAAAGGTGACCCGGCAGCGGCCCCAGCTCGTGGTCGCGTCCCGCACCGATGCGGGAGTTCACGCAAGCCGCCAAATCATTCACTTTAAGCTGACCGCCGGCCAGCGCTCAGGAGAATTGACCGCCGACCGGCTGAGAGACGCGCTTAATTTTCATTTACCGCAGGATGTCGCGGTCAAACAAGTTCAGTTTATGACCGGCCGTTTTGACGCGCGCCGCGGTTCCAAAAAAAAGCATTACCGGTACGAGATTCACGCGAGCCGCGTGAAGCCGGTGTTCGATACCGATACCGCTTGCTGGGTGAGAATGAACTTGAATGTTGATTGGATGCGGCGGGCGGCGCAGGACTTTGTCGGCCGCCATGACTTCACATCCTTTTCGGCCCTGTCGGACGATTGCGAGGAGAGAACGCGGACGATTTTAAGCTTCACCGTGAAACGCTCCGGCGACCGCATCATCTGCGATATCGTCGGGGACAGCTTTCTTCAGCACATGATTCGGATCATGATGGGGACTTTGATCGAAATCGCGCGCGGCCATCGCCCCCGCACCGATATTCCGCGCCTACTGAAGGCCAAAAACCGGCTGTTGTCCGGCCCAACCGCCGCTCCGCACGGCCTCACGCTCGTTAAGGTATACTATTGAACGGTTTTTTCGAAAAGGCCTCGTCTGCGTCGTTGCTCCTCGCTTGGGGACACGAAGAGTCCTCCGCGCTCGTCGCGCCTAGCATCCGAGGCCTTTTGGAAAAAACCGATAGCAAAGGACTTCGATGAAATTTTCAACAGTTGAAGATATTTTAAAAGACATTCGCGCCGGCAAAATGGTCGTCGTGATGGATGATGAAGACCGCGAAAACGAGGGGGACCTCGTGATGGCGGCGCAATTTGCCACGCCCGAAAAAATCAATTTTATGGCGCTGCATGGCCGCGGGATCTTGTGCGCGCCGATGGATTCCAGCCGGCTGGAAGCGCTCGATATTCATCCGATGGTCGGGCAATCGACGGATAACTTCAAGACCGCGTGGACGGTTTCGATCGACGCCAAGCGCGGGATCACGACCGGAATTTCGGCGAGCGATCGGGCGCATACTTTTCACTTATTGGCCAACCCCAAGTCCGTGAGCGCGGACTTTGTGCGGCCGGGGCATGTTTTTCCGTTACGAGCCAAGGAAGGCGGCGTGCTCGTGCGCGCGGGCCACACGGAAGCCGCGGTCGATATCGCGCGTCTGGCCGGGTGTCGTCCGGTCGGCGTCATCTGCGAGATCATGAACCCCGACGGGTCGATGTCGCGCCTCGCCGATCTGATCAAGTTCGCTAAAAAGCACAAGCTCAAGCTCTGCACCATCCGCGATTTGATCCAGTACCGCCGCAAAACGGAGAACCTGATCTCCGCCGCGGTCCGCACGCAGATCACCAACCAATACGGTTCGTTTAAGCTGATCGCGTACGAGTCCGTTGTCGATAAGGATTTACATATCGCGCTGGTGAAGGGTGAGCCCGACAAGCATTCGACCGTTCTGGTGCGCGTGCACTCGGAATGTCTCACGGGCGATGTGCTCGGCTCGATGCGCTGTGATTGCGGTCCTCAGCTCGACGCCGCGATGAAGCGGATCGCCGCGGAGGGATGCGGCGTTGTTTTATACATGCGTCAGGAGGGCCGCGGAATCGGCCTTCTTAACAAGCTCAAGACGTACGCGCTTCAGGATGAGGGGATGGACACGGTGCAGGCAAATCTCGCGCTTGGTTTTAAGCCCGATCTGCGCCAAT
>JAGVCY010000278.1 GCA_020058965.1 Candidatus Omnitrophota bacterium
CACCGGTTTCCCGCGCAGCGTGTACCGCTTCACGATCAAGCTCACTTCGCGCAGCCCTTCACAACTCACTTCCTCACCGATATAAACATGCGTCGCGTCGTCATCCACATCTTTGTCCAAAAATTCCATCAGCGCCTGCTTGATCTCAAGCGCCTGCAGGATGGCCTGAGCGCGCTGAATGTTACTGAATTCCGGCTGACCAAAAACATGTCGTGCGCCATCCACATAAAGCCGATGATAATCCCCTCTCGCGACGCGCGAAAGATTCCGCACAAAAGCAAGACCGGCATTTTGTGTCAGCTCAGCCAATAAATGCGAAGCGGTCTCAGCCACATCTTCAATATCCCCCGCCCGAGCCAGCGTCTCGTGCGCTTCCGGCAACTCATCCAATCGCTTGGTCTGATCCGGGATCATCCGGTCAACATAGTACCGATACCCGCGCTCAGTCGGTATACGACCCGCCGAAGTATGGGGCTGCTGAATGAACCCCATTTCCTCAAGGTCCGCCATGACATTCCGTATCGACGCGGGCGAAAGCCCTCCCGGGTACATCCGTGAGACAGTCCGCGACCCGACCGGCTCGGCCGTTTGAACATAGGCCTCCACGATGCACCGAAAAACACTTTCTAAGCGATCATCCTGGTACATAAACTTGCTCCAAATCCTCAATTCTGATCAATCCATAGTCCGCCCTAGGTCCGCGGAAGCCACGCCTCGTAGCGCTTTTAAACTATCGCGCCACCACGAGCGCGAAGAGGCGTGGCTTCCGCGGGCCTAGGGCAGCACGAGCACGGATTAGCACTCGATTCAGTTGAGTGCTAGTGTCAGTTTATCACAAGTTATTTAAGTGTCAAGATTAGCACTCAGCTTTTTTGAGTGCTAATTTTTTTGAGCTGGGAGCGGATGGCGTCACCGGCTGAGGGGGAGAGAGATGCCCGGAGAAAAACGGTGGTTCCATCGTCTTTGCGGGATATCACGTGGCCTTCTTCGTAAATTTGGTGGATCAATTTGGCCGCGCCGGAGGGGACGCGAAAGCGGTACTCCTTGCTCCAGGGCTTTAAGTTTTCGCTGATGCGCTTAAAAAGCGCTTCAAAGCCGGTTTTTTGAGCGGCTGAGATCCACACACCCTCGGCCCATGATTTTTTCAAGACCTCCCGCGCTTCGGGTGTCAGCCGATCCGATTTATTGAGCGCCAGGATCTGCGGTTTCTGATCGGCGCCCATTTCGGCCAAAATCTTGCGGACCGATCGCTCGAGCAAAATGGCGCGAGGATCCGAAACATCCATCACATGGATCAGAAGGTCCGCGCTCATCACTTCTTCCAGCGTTGCCTTGAACGCGTCGATCAGATGATGCGGCAAAAGATTTAAAAATCCGACGGTGTCCACGAGCATGACCAGCTGCGCGCCCGGCAGAGCGAAGGCGCGCACGGTTGAGTCGAGCGTACTGAAGAGCTGATTGCGGGCGATCAACTCGGCACCAGTGAGCGCGTTAAAGAGTGTAGACTTGCCGGCGTTCGTGTAGCCGACCAGTGCCACGCAGGGCAATTCATGCTCCCGTCGCCGTTCGCGGTAACTCTCACGCCGGGTCTGCATTCCCGCGAGCTGTTTTTTTAAAAAACTATTTTGTCGCGGAGACGACGGCGATCCGTTTCGATTTTTTGCTCTCCGGGGCCGCGCGTTCCAATACCGCCACCTTGCCGCGTGAGATAAATCCCCTCGCCCGCGAGCCGCGGCATCAGGTAAGTCAGCTGAGCGAGCTCGACCTGAATTTTTCCCTCATTGGAGCGCGCGCGGCGGGCAAAAATGTCCAGAATGAGCTGGGAGCGGTCGATGGTCTTGCGGCCGACGAGTGTTTCCAGATTGCGCTGCTGTGTTCCGGACACATCTCGGTTGAGAATGACCACATCGGCTTCAATGGCCTCCGCCGCCGCGCGGACTTGCTCCGCTTGGCCGGGCCCCATGAACATCTTGGGCTGAGGCGCCTTCATGACCAGGGTGAGCTCCCGGGCGATCACGGCGCCGGAACTTTTGGCGAGTTCCGCCAATTCCCGTGCGGAATCCTCCGCGGTCCACCCATCGGACCGGTCCGCGAACATCAATGTCACCAACAAGGCTTTTTCCATATGAATTAAAGATTCCGCATCAGTCAAAGATCCCGCGAATATCGGCTTCGGTGACCAGATTTGAGAACACATCCCCTTCGTCCAGAACATTTTTAAACAACAGCCGTTTTTTATCCTGAAGTTTAACGACTTTTTCTTCAATAGTCCCGCGCATGATCAGGCGGTAGACCATGACATGCTGCGTCTGACCGATGCGATGCGTCCGGTCGACGGCTTGCGCCTCGACGGCGGGGTTCCACCAGGGGTCGAGCAGGATGCAGTAGTCCGCAGAAGTGAGATTAAGACCGACGCCGCCCGCTTTTAGACTGATCAAAAAGATCGGAACCGTTGTGTCCTTCCGGAAGTCTTCCAAAACTTCCTTGCGGCGCGTGGTCGCTCCGTCCAAATACGCGTACTTCCACTTTTTCTTTTCGAGTCGTTTTTTGACCAATGCCAAAAATGAGGTGAATTGGCTGAAGATGATCACGCGGTGATTCTCGGCGAGGATGGTTTCCAGATGCTCGGTGAGCACGTCCAATTTGGCGGAAGGAACCCGCGCGTATTTTTTGTCGACAAGGGACGCGTGCAGGCACAGTTGGCGCAACCGCATCAGCGACGTGAGGATTTTGAACCGATTTGCCTTTAGCCCGCCTTGATCGAGCAGTCCCAACACTTTTTGCCGCTCCTTCTGCAAATGCACCTGATACACATGGTCCTGCCGGGGCGACATTTCCAGGATCCAGGGCTGTTCTGTTTTTGGCGGCAGCTCCTTTTCGACGGTTTCCTTGAGACGCCTCAGGAGGAACGGGCGGATCTGCGTGCGCAGGGCGGCGAGCGCCTTGGGGTCGTTGTGTTTTTCGATGGGCCTTTGGAACAATTCCTTAAATTTTTCGGGTGACGGAAAAAGTCCCGGTGCGGTGATGGAAAAAATCGACCACAATTCCATCAGATTGTTTTCCATGGGCGTGCCGGTGAGCGCGAATTTGGAGCGCGCCTGAAGCCGGCGGATCAAGCCATACGCTTTGGATTGATGATTTTTTACAAATTGTGCCTCGTCAAAGATCACCGTGTCCCAGGCCACTTCCATAAATTGCGCCTGGTCCCGTTGCAGCAGCGCGTACGATGTGACTACGATGTCCGAGTCCTTCATGGCTTCATGGGCCTGGGTGCGGTCTCCGCTGCGCATCACGGTGCGCTTGAGATGCGGCGCGAAACGTTCGAGCTCCATGTCCCAATTTTCGACGACGCTGGTCGGAGCGATGATCAAAAAGGGCGTCCGGCCGCGCGCGGCCAGGCAAATCGTTTGGACAGTTTTGCCAAGACCCATGTCGTCGGCCAAAACCCCACCCATGTTGTGCTCCCGCAAAAAATTCATCCACGAATACCCTTCGGCCTGATAATGCCGCAGCGTCCCTTTGAATTCCGGGGGCTGCGGAAGCACGGGGATTTCCTTAAAATGGATCAGCGCGTCCACCGATTCTCTCCAACGGTCCGCCTGTTCGCGGATGACGCCGAACTGGGCCAGCTCTTCCCACCATCCGGCCTGAAACCGCGTCAATCGGATATTCCCCGTCGCCGCGTCCTTCAGATGAGACGCCTGCCGAATCAGTTCGCGGAGTTTTTCAAAAAAGGGATGATCCAGCGACACGAACCGGCCGCTGGGGAGAAACAAATATTTTTCTTTTCTGGAAATCGCTTCGAAGCATTTTTCAAACCCGATGGACTCTCCCTCGATCAATATGCAGATACCCAGATCGAACCAATCGCCTTTTGCCGGCTCTTCGCGCAGGGTGAGTTCGGCCTTGGGTTCGATCGCGCCGATCAGCGCCGGCGTGGCGGGATCGACGGCCACTTCCACATCCGTCAGTGTGTTTAAGCGCGGGAGCACGCCGATCAAAAATCCGGCGGCGACGCCATCCGTCATCGTGACGCGCTTGCCTTCCAACAACAGACCGATCGGCTCACGGTAGGGAGGGCCGAAGGGCTCGAAGTAATTTCGCAGGGCTTCGAGGATTTTTTCTTCCGCGGCCGCGTCTCTCGCGATCCTTTGCCCCGTGCCGTCGACGAGCGAGGTGTCCCGGGAATTCAGCGGCATTTGAGCGGAACCGTACTTCCACCCCATAACGACGGAGATTCCGTTCGCTTTGAACGGCGCCACTTCGACCCGCGCGCGCGGCGGCATTTGGATCGGGAGCGTGATGCGCTTGGAGCGATTTTCGATCGTGACGGACCGCGGGAGCTTGGGAAGAAATTTTTCGGTGAATTGGTCGATGTCGGAGCCGGGGATCAGAACCGGCGGCGCGGCGGTCACGCTCTCCGGCATGAACGGCTCGGCCGCGTGCAACGAAAGAATTTGGATGCGCAGATTGGCGAGGTACCCCGTCGTCTCAGGCTTGAGCAAGGCGCCAAAAATGACCGGCGAACCAAAAAGCACCGTCTCCCCCGCCGGCCCATCACCCAGCCGCAGCGAATTTTGGACCGACACGCTGTCCTGAATATCTTCCAACACCGTCTTCGCTTTAAAAGTCACCGCCATATCGATCGAAATGATGGGGCCGTCCTTTTCGCCGCTGTACAACTGAACTCCTGCGGCGCCGGCCCGCGACAAAACATCCCAAACAAAACGCGCGTTTTGATGATCCACGGAAAGCCATTGATCGTTCCAGGCGTAAAAAGAATCGCGGATGGTGAGCGCTTTGGCCAATTGGAACAAAAACCAGTTTTGATCTTCATCCAACAGGGACCTCATCGCGCGATACGGTGATTGCCCCAGATAACTCTTCCATGAAATATCGGACAATGAAATACGATTCGCGGCGGGATAATGGATGACCGGACGGATCTGCAATTGACGGCGGCTCGCGGCATTTGCCTGCCAGTCGACGTCATCGGAACCGATGCGCATCATGAGCCGAAGCCGGCCGGGCACGGCCGCGAGCGGTTCGGGGATCCAATTTTTCGTCGCGCGCGCCCACGCCGCTGTCAGCCGGGGACTTTCGGTTAATTTGGCCGCTGCTTTTGGAGCAGCTCCCTTCAGAGTATGTCCCAATGTTTCTCTGAGCGCCACCGCCGCCACATGCTTGCAGGCGCTTCCGACAGGGCAGCTGCATTCGGAGTCCTCAACCCCCTCGGCATTCAACCAAACCATGACCTCGTAGGGATGTGGTTGACTGCCCAGGACCAGGCCCGCGAGGCGCCCCGCGCTTTTTCTAAACCGAATCACGCGTCCGGACATAAAATAAACCTTACCCCGCTCAAACGAGGTTTGGCCGACGTGACTTTCGATTTGTGATGATAGCAGAGTGGGATTCAAAGGTAGGGTTAGAACGAAACTCCGCCGGGATTTGTGGATGCTTGGTAGTCGGGAGCCTGATAC
>JAGVCY010000249.1 GCA_020058965.1 Candidatus Omnitrophota bacterium
CTCGCCGCCGCGCGCGTTTTATCGCGAGCCGTTTTTGCAGAGTCGCGAACCTGTTCTTTTTGCAGTTCGTTCGATGCCATCTGCTCTGCCGCTTCTTCCCACGTCACTTGGCTAACACTCATGGCTCCCATCATTTGAGCGATCCGAGAAATGCCCTGAACGGTTCCTCGTATTTTGTCCAACACCCAAACGACTGCCCCGCCCAGTTCCGTTCGAAACACCCCCTTTAGTTCGTCAACCTTGTCGCCGAGATCGTCAAGTGAATCAATCACGTCCTCTTGCATGACTTGTCCAAGCCCAGTTGCCGCCTGCATCGCTTCTTGCAAGCCGCCCACCATCGCCGGGAAGACGACTTGGGCTCCGCGTCCCATGACTTGCATGCCTGCCGCGAGCAGGGATTGCGGACTCGCCGCCGCCTGAAAGGATTTTCCCACCTTGAAAAACAGTTCCTCGATTCGCATTCGTTTCAGTTGCTGAGCCGAGATTCCCAACTTGGTAAATGCCTCGGCGGCGTTTCCTTTCGGATCGTTGACCGCCTCTTGCTGAGCTTTTCCAAGCTTCACCATCGCGCCGGTGAACTGGTCCAAGCTTGATCCGGTCTGAGTCGCGACGAAGTCGAGTTGCTGCAAGGTGTCGGTCGAGATTCCGAGTGCGTCCGACATGTCCCGAATGTGGCCGGCGTACTCGACCGTGTTTTTCACCGCCGCGCCGATGGCCGCCGCGCCGAACATCGCCCCCAACTGGCCCTTGGTGAAAGACGCGATTCCGGCTGAAGTTTTTTGCGCCGTTGTCTGCGCTTTTTTCCAGCCCTGCTGCCAGCCGGTGATGTTCAGGCCAAGTCGCCCAATGAGTGCGGCCATGCCCATTATTCGGCCCTCCCGTTTTCAGCCGCAGCAAGCAACGCTTCCGTGCGTTCACTGACCAAATTGATTTTGCCATCCCGGTCCCCGAGCGTGGCCCAGAGCGCATTGGCCTTGATCACTGTCGTTGCCATCGCCTCGCGTTCGGTCAAATGGAAATCGACCATGAGCATTACAAGAAGCCGCCACTCCATCGGGGAGTTCAACTCGCGCATGCTGTCGTCGCCGCCCATCGAAATCACCGTGCGCGGTGCCGCCGTTCCGTCTCGGATGTACGATCGGAAGGTCATCATCTCGCGCGCGAGATTGCATTTGACCGCACGCCAACCCCAAAGCCGCATCGCTATCGGAAGGAGCCAGGAACGAAGAGAACGCTTGGCCGCGGCGGGATCCTGGCAGCACACGAAACACGCGAAGATCAAGTCTTCTATGGATGCCTGCTCGCCGGAAATAAAAGCTGAATCGAACTCCCTGAGAACGAAGAAATGTCCGACCGTCAGAGGCAGGAGCGTGACGCCAAGGCACCGCGTCGGTTGCGGTTCTCGTGATGCCTTGATGAAAATGTAATCCACACGGCGGAGATTAGGTGACGGCTGTCCCGCTGGTGATTCCAATGCGCCGCTTCAACTCCACGCTCATAGTCCACTTGTCATCGCTGACAAGATTGATTTTGCCGTTACCCTCGTAAATCCACGGGTTAGTTCCGGTGGAATTTACGTTGAGCGCGTCGGTAAAACTTCCTGCACCGACGACCGCAAACCCGGACATGGTTACCGCCGAGAGAATGGCCGGCAGCGTCGCGGACACCTTGGCGTTCGCGATAGTGTTGGCGCCACCAGCCCCGCCTTCAGGCACCATCTCAAAATCGCATGAGAGAAATTCCTCGGCGTTGAAAAGACTGGTCACTTGGCCGGACTGATTCTTTGTCTCCTTCACGTCGCCGGTGTGCGTCAGAGAGCCGCTTTGGAGATTCGGCTTTGCCGTCGCCGTCTGCGCCGCGGCGGTCATGTAGAGGGTTCCGCCGTCGATTGTCGTGATCTGAGCCTTGCCGAGTAAGGTCGCCATAAAAATTGTCCCTCAGTCAACTGATGTCCGCCCCACAAACCATCATCCGCATTGTCACAAAACTTGCCCACGACCGTTCCTCGATTCGGCTGCCGCCGTCCGCAGGCACGGCAAAAAAACAGTAGAAGTCCGCCAGCGCCGCCGAAATGGAAGCCGCAAAGGTCGTGGTCGCGACGACCGCAAACACCTGAGCGCACCGGGTCAAATGCGCCGCGTTCGTGCTATCATCCGCTTGGCTTTGTACTGAGATTTCCGGGACGACCATGCGGTTCCCGCTAGTCGGGTCCGATGCCGTTGACGCAGGGCAACTCACTACGATGCACGGCAAAATACGGGTCTGAGTGTAGTTCTCCGAGCTCTCGGCCGCATCATGTTCGATCCCCCGGTAAATCTGCGCAGCCGGGATGTCCGTGAAGGTCTGCGTCTTCAAGAATGTCACGATGGCCGATTCGACTTTCTGCTCGATCGTCACAGCTTTGCAGCCTCCGCTTTGACCAGCGCCTCCAGTTGCTTCTGCATCGAACCCTCCCGCTTTTTGAGCGCGTACTGCACGATGCGGAATTCCACTTGCGGCCCGAAATTCGAGTTGTTGCTGACGGTGATGTGAGGATTACCGAGCCGCTTGGACTCGTCTTGGATGCTGCCAGGCGTCCCGTGTTTGCTGATCCATGCCGGCGCTGAGACACCGAGCTTTCGAGCCCCAGGCATCCAACCGGCCTTGAGTTTTCCGACGTGGCCCTTGAGTGTGTTGACCAACGCCGAAATAGTCCTCGATCGCAGAACGACGATTGGAAACATTTTCTTTGGGATGCGGCCTTTTGAGTTCCGCTTGCTTTTCGACAGACCTTCCGTGGCCTCGTACACCACGCCGGAATTTTGAACCCCAAACCTCCGGAGCATTGTCGCCAGCGATTCGAGTGCGCCGGTCCGAATGTATTTGCGAATCGAGTAGGCGGCCCGATGGTCCCCTTGC
>JAGVCY010000300.1 GCA_020058965.1 Candidatus Omnitrophota bacterium
AATCCGATCGAGGACAATTTTGCCGGCGGCCATGGCGAGCGGATTGCCCGAAAGCGTCCCGGCCTGATACACGGGGCCCGTTGGCGCCAAGAGCCGCATGATTTTTTCAGATCCGCCAAAAACACCCATCGGAAGTCCGCCGCCGATAATTTTTCCCATCACGGTAAGGTCCGGGTGAATCCCGTAGGCCGCCTGCGCGCCGCCCGCGGCCACGCGGAATCCGGTGATCACCTCGTCAAATATCAGAACGGACTTGTGTTTGTGTGTCAATTTTCGGAGTTCCTGCAAAAAACCGAGCTCGGGCAAAATGACACCCATATTACCCGCGACCGGCTCGACGATCACACACGCGATGTCCGCGTAGCGGTCAAACGCGCGCCGCAACGCAAGGGTGTCGTTGTAAGGCAGAACAAGCGTTTCGCGGGCGACGAGTTCGGGCACTCCGGCGGAACTTGGTGCGCCTAGAGTCGCGAGGCCCGAGCCGGCCTTGACCAGAAGCGCATCCGAATGGCCGTGATAGCAACCTTCGAATTTTATGATACGGGTTTTTCGGGTCGCGCCGCGCGCCAACCGGATTGCGGACATAGCGGCTTCCGTTCCGGAGCTCGTAAATCGGAGCCGCTCGCAAGAAGGCACCAGCGCCTTGATCCGCTCGGCCACATCCGTTTCGAACGGAGTGGCCGCGCCAAAGCTCATCCCCTGCTTCGTCTGCCGAGTGACAGCGCGCACCGTCGCCGCGTCCGCGTGGCCGAAGAGCAGCGCGCCCCACGAGCAGCAAAAATCAATGAAGTGATTGCCGTCGATATCCGTGAGGACGGCGCCGCGGCCTTGATTAAAAAATACCGGAGTTCCGCCCATGGCCTTAAACGCGCGGACCGGGCTGTTGACGCCGCCGGCGATCGCGTCTTGAGCGCGGTCGAAGGCTTTGGCGGACTTCGTTCGGATGACGGGCCGCTTCATGCGCTCATCCAGCGGGCTGCGGGTTTGGCCCAATAAGTGATCGAGAAATCGGCGCCTGCGCGGCGGATCGCGGTCAGGCTCTCGAGAGCCGCGCGGCGCTCATCGATCCATCCGTTCGCGGCGGCAGCGCAAATCGCGCTGTATTCGCCGCTCACCTGATACGCTCCGATCGGGCAATCTAATTTTTCTTTTAGCCGGACTAAAATATCGAGACATGGCATCGCGGGCTTAACCAAAATAAAGTCCGCGCCTTCCGCGAGATCGAGCCGCGCTTCCTTCATGGCTTCGCGCCAATTGGCGGGATCCATCTGATATCCGCGCCGGTCGCCGGATACGGGCTTGTTCTCGGCCGCGTCACGAAACGGTCCGTAAAAACTGGAGGCGTACTTCACCGCATAGGACAGAATCGAGCAGTCTTCATGAGCCGCCGCGTCCAGCGCGGACCGGATCGCCCGAACCCGGCCGTCCATCATATCCGACGGCGCCACGACATCAGCGCCCGCATCGGCATAAACGCGAGCCGCTTCGGACAGCGCCGCGACTGTCGGGTCGTTGAGGACTTCCCCTTTATGAAAAATCCCGCAATGGCCGTGACTCGTGTATTCGCACAGGCACACATCCGCCATGATCGCGAGCTTTGGATATTTGGCTTTGAGCATCCGGATCGCCTGAGGAACAACACCCTTGGGATCGGCGGCCCCGCTCCCCCGCTCATCCTTCCGCGCCGGAATCCCAAAAAGTAAAACACCCGGAACACCCAACGCGACGAGTTCCGCGGCTTCTTTGAGCAGACTCTTAAGCGAATGTTGAAATTGCCCAGGCATGCTGCGGATTGCATGCGGTGACTTGAGCCCCTCCTTAACAAAAAGTGGAGCGACCAGATGCCCGGGCGAAAGCGAGGTTTCGGCAACGAGTTCGCGCAACGCGGGATGCCGGCGCAAACGACGCGGACGGATGCGTAAAGGCTTCATGGGGCGGTCTCCAAAGTTCGGATCAATCCTGCGATCGTCGCCGTGTCCGATTGGCGATACACACGAGCGCCGAGCCGCTTGAGTTCGCGGGATGTTTCGGGTCCAATGCTGTAAATTTTTAGCGGACGCACAAATTTTATAAATGCTCGTTTGCCCAGCGCTTCGGATAGATGCCGCGCGGTGGAAGAGCTCGTAAAAACGATCGCGTCCGCACCGCGCGCGGTGATCGCGCGGTGAATATTCCGGATCTCACGCGCGGGACTTATTGTCTCGTAACCGGTTGCCTGTGTTACGCTCGCGCCGGTGGTCTTGAGACGGTCGAAGAATTTGGGGGGCGCGATGCGCGGACGGATCAGAAGAATATTTTTTTTGGAAATATTCTTGCCGGCGAGCGCTTCGGCGAGCGCTTCGGTGGTGTAGATTTTGGGCATGAGATCGGGCTCCAACCCATGCCGCGAAAGACTCTCCCGCGTGGCCTCGCCGACCGCGGCTACGCGGCAGCCCGAAAGATGACGTGCGTCGAGCCGGTGATGTTTTTTTAAACGATCAAAAAATAGATCGACCCCGTTCACGCTCGTGAATACGACCCAATCATACCGCCGCATGTCCCGTATGGCCTGATCGAGTTCTTTGTAGCTCCTGGGCGGACGGATTTCGATGGTTGGCAATTCGATGGCTTCGGCTCCGAGCGCCGTCAATTGCTCTCTAAACTGCGACGCCTGAGAGCGGGCGCGGGTGATGATGATGCGACGACCAAAAAGCGGCTGCCGCTCATACCAATCCAATTCTTTTTTAAGCCGCACCACTTCCCCCACAATGACGAGGGCCGGGGCCGCCGCGCCCGCGGCGGCTGCCTTGGCTCCGAGCTTACTGAGCGGCGCTACTATCGTGGTCTGACGCGGCCAGGTTCCGCGGCTGATCAAGGCCGCCGGTGTCGCGGGACCAAAACCCGCAGCCATGAGTTCCGCACAAACTTCCTTCAGTCGCTTCGCGCCCATAAAAATCACCAGGGTCTGAGCCGCTTCGCGCAAGGCCT
>JAGVCY010000241.1 GCA_020058965.1 Candidatus Omnitrophota bacterium
GTCGCCGCCGCCATGGAAGCGATCGGTCGTCAGCCCGAAGCGTCCGGTAAGATCCTCGTCAACATGATGGCCGGTTGCGCGCTCATCGAAGCGTTGACCATCTACGCGCTGATCGTTGTGTTCGTGCTTATGGGAAAAATCGGGTAATTCACCCACGGGAATAACCCAGACAAGGATCCAAATCTATGGACACCAAAGTCATTCTCGCAGCCGTGCCCGAAATCCTGACACAGCTGGCGGCGTTCCTGATCGTTTTCTTCATTCTGAAGAAGTTTGCGTTCGGAACGATCTTCAAGGCTTTGGAGGCGAGGCAAAAAACGATCGCTGACTCGATCCACGAAGCCGAGAAGAAAAAAACCGAACTCGAAGCCCTGAAAAAGGAATACGAGCTGAAGCTGCAGGGGATCGAGCAGGAAGGCCGGCTCAAGATACAAGCCGCCATCGCGGACGGTCAGCGGATCGCCGCTGAGATCAAGGAAAAAAGCCAGCAGGATGCCGGCGTTCTCGTTGAACGCGCCAAGCAGGAGATCCGGACCGAAACGGAAAAAGCGCGGGCCATGATGCGCCAGCAGGTCGTTGAGCTTTCGGCTCAAATGGCCGGCAAGCTCATCGTGAAGAATCTCGCGAACGCGGACAACGAGAAGTATGTGATGGAACTGCTTTCGCGCACGGGAGATCTCTCTTAGTGGATCCCGTCGCCGTCGACCGTTACGCGCGCGCGCTTTTTAACGCCGCCCAAAAAGCGGGTGAGGCGGAGCGTGTCGAGGCGGATCTGACGGCGCTGAAGGCCGAGGTTCGGCGGTCGGGCTTGAAGAGTTTTTTGGATAACCCGCGTTTTCCGAGAACGGCCAAGCTGGGCGTGATCGATAAGATCGGCGCGATGTTCGAGTCCAAACTCACGACGAGTTTTTTGCGGCTTCTGCTCATGAAGTCCCGCACGCCGCTATTGGAACGGATCGTGGACCGGTTTGTGGAATTGCACCGTGAGTTTAAAGGGATCGTGCCGTGCGACATCGTGCTCGCGGCGGAACCCTCCAAAGATTTTCTCGCGCGTATCGAGCAGGAGCTCGAGCGCATCACGCACCTGGATGTCGAGCTCCGCGTTCAAGTGGACCCGTCGGCTCTCGGGGGCGTGCGTTTGAGGATCAAGAATCGCGTGCTCGACGGGACTTACCGCGAGCGTTTGGAAGAAATGAAGGAACGGCTCCTCCAGGGCCAATACAATTAGGGGACACTAGCGCATGGCGATCAAACCTGAAGAAATCACGAGTATTCTGCAGAAGGAAATCGAAGGGTTCAAGTCGGATCTTTCGATGAAGTCCGTCGGAACCGTTCTGTCCGTCGGCGACGGCATCGCGCGCGTGTTCGGCCTCGACGAGGTCATGGCCGGCGAAATGGTCGAATTTTCTAATAAAGTAAACGGCATCGCGCTCAACCTCGAAGAATCCAATGTCGGTGTGGTTATTTGCGGCGATTCCGCCGGCATTCGCGAAGGGGACACCGTTCAGCGCACCGGCAAGATCGCTTCCGTGCCCGTCGGCGAAGCCCTGCTCGGCCGCGTCGTGAACCCGCTGGGTCAGCCGGTCGACGGCAAGGGTCCGATCGTCACGAAGACGACCCGTCCCATCGAAATCAAGGCCCCCGGCGTCGTCGACCGCCAGCCCGTTAAACAGCCGCTTCAGACCGGCCTCAAGGCCATCGACGGCATGATCCCCATCGGCCGCGGCCAGCGCGAGCTCATCATCGGCGACCGTCAGACCGGGAAAACCGCGATCGCGATCGACACGATCATCAATCAAAAAGGCGCGGATGTTTATTGTTTTTATGTCGCGATCGGTCAGAAGGCCTCCAGCGTTCTAAACACGGTTCATACGCTCGAAAAAAACGGCGCGATGAAATTCACCACCGTCATTATGGCGACCGCGGACGACTCCGCGACGCTTCAGTACCTCGCGCCGTTCTCCGGCGTTACGATGGCCGAGGACTTCCTTTATAACGGCAAGCACGCGCTCGTGATCTATGACGATCTGTCCAAGCACGCCGTGAGCTACCGCGAGCTGTCCCTGCTCCTGCGCCGTCCGCCCGGCCGTGAGGCGTATCCGGGCGATGTGTTCTATCTGCATTCCCGTTTGTTGGAGCGCGCGGCCAAGCTTTCGAATGAAAAGGGCGGCGGCAGTCTGACCGCGCTTCCGATCATCGAAACGCAGGCCGGAGATATTTCGGGGTACATCCCGACGAACGTGATCTCGATCACGGACGGGCAGATCTTCCTGGAAGCCGATCTGTTTTATTCCGGCGTGCGTCCGGCCATCAACGTCGGTCTGTCGGTGTCCCGCGTCGGTGGAAATGCCCAGACCAAAGCGATGAAAAAAGTTGCCGGTCGTCTGCGTCTCGATTTGGCGCAGTACCGCGAATTGGCCGCCTTCGTTCAGTTCGGTTCGGATATGGACAAGGCGACTCAACAGCAGATCAACCGCGGCGCGCGGCTCGTCGAGATCCTGAAGCAGGGTCAGTACAAGCCGATGAGCGTCGTCGATCAGGTGTGCATGATCTTTGTCGGTATCAACGGGTTGTGCGACGAGGTGCCGGTCATTCATATCACGAAGTTTGAGGAGCAGTTCCTGGCGTTCTTGCACAAGAGCTACCCGGACGTGATCCACAACATCGAAAAAACCAACGACCTCGCGCCGGAAGACCAGGAAAAGCTCAAAAAAGCGGCGGCTGAATTCAACTCCAAAGGACTTTTAAAGCTGTAAATCATGGCATCCTTACGAGAACTCCGCCGGCGCATCAAGAGCGTCGAAAACATCCGCGGCATCACCAAGGCCATGGAGATCATATCTGCCGTGCGCTACAAGAAAATCAATACGCGCTATCGGAAGGCGACGCCGTTTTTCGCGGGCCTCGAGCGGCTGGTGGGACGCATCGCCTCGGAAGAGCTCACCGCGGCCAATCCGCTCTTTGCCAAGCGCGAGCGCAAGAAGGAACTGGTTCTGTTCATTGCCGGCGAGCGCGGTCTCTGCGGAAGCTTCAACGCCCTGATCTTCAAGGAATTGCTTAAATATCGCGCGGCGGCAACGGACCGTAAGATCTTCGTCTATCCGATCGGCAAGACCTCCGCGGCCTTCGCGCGCCGCCGCGGCCTCGACATCTGGAAGACCTGGACCGACATCGGGTACACTTTTACGCCGGATACGCTCAAAGCAAAACTGGCGGAAGTTCAGGATGCGTTTTTATCCGGTGAGTTTGACGAAATCAATGTGCTGACGGTGACGCTCTCCCGCTCGGGCGCGTCCAAGCCGATCATCGAACCGTTTTTGAGCCTTTCCTATCTTTTGAAGAAAACGGATGAGAAGCAGTCCGCGACGGATTATATATTTGAGCCGGATCCGACCAGCGTTCTCAATTCGCTGATCGAACTTTTTATTAAGCAAAAATTCTTCGTCTTGTTACTGAGGTCCGTCACCGCGGAGTATTTTGCCCGCATGGTCGCCATGAAACAGGCCACCGAGAACGGAAAAGAAGTCATCAAAAAACTGACGCTCGAGCGCAACAAGGTCCGTCAGGCCTTGATCACGCGTGAACTGAGCGAAATCATCGGCGGCGCGGACGCGCTCAAATAAAGGGAAAAACAAATGGCCAACATCGATACCCAGACCGGCGAAATCATTCAAGTCATCGGACCCACAGTCGATGTGCGGTTCGAGAACAAATTGCCTGAGATCCTGAATGCCGTTCTCATCGAGAACAAAACATCCGGCGAGACCCTGACCGTCGAAGTCGCCCAGCATTTGGGCAATAACATCGTCCGGTGCATCGCGATGTCCTCGACTGACGGCTTGGTCCGTGGAATGCAGGCGGTCGACACCGGCAAGCCGATCTCCGTCCCCGTGGGCCGCGAGACGCTCGGCCGCATGTTCAACATGCTCGGAACCCCGATCGACGGCAAAGGCGCGTTCAAGGTGGGCAAGACCGCATCCATTCACCAAAAGGCGCCGCTCATGGAAGACCGTGAGTCCTCGACACAGATCTTCGAAACGGGTATCAAGGCCATCGATCTTCTCGCGCCCTACTCGAAGGGCGGTAAGGTCGGTCTTTTCGGCGGAGCCGGCGTCGGCAAGACCGTCGTCATCATGGAGCTCATCCGCAACATCGCGTCCGAGCACGGCGGCTTTTCGGTGTTCGGCGGGGTCGGCGAGCGCACCCGTGAAGGAAATGAACTGTTTTTGGAAATGCAGGAATCCGGCGTTATCGAAAAAACCGCTCTGGTGTTCGGTCAGATGAACGAGCCGCCCGGCACGCGCCTGCGCGTCGCGCTCACCGCGCTCACGATGGCCGAATATTTCCGCGATCAGGAAAAGCAGGATGTTCTGCTCTTCATCGACAACATTTTCCGCTTCACGCAGGCCGGTTCGGAAGTGTCGGCGCTCTTGGGCCGCATGCCGTCCGCCGTCGGTTACCAGCCGAACCTCGCGACCGAGATGGGCCTTCTCCAGGAACGCATCGCTTCGACCAAAAACGGTTCGATCACTTCGGTTCAGGCCATTTACGTGCCCGCCGACGACTTGACCGATCCCGCGCCCGCGACCGCGTTCGCGCATTTGGACGCGACGACCGTTCTTTCGCGCCGTATCGCGGAACTCGGTATTTATCCGGCCATCGACCCGCTGGATTCGACCTCCCGCATCCTGGACCCGAATATTCTGGGCGAAGAGCATTACACCATCGCCCGCCGCGTTCAGCGCACGCTTCAGCGGTACAAGGAACTTCAGGACATCATCGCGATCTTGGGTATGGAAGAATTGTCAGATGAGGACAAGACCATGGTTCAGCGCGCGCGCAAGATACAGAAGTTCCTGTCCCAGCCGTTCTTCGTTGCCGAGCAGTTCACCGGTATCAAGGGCAAGTACGTGAAGCTGGCCGACACGCTAAAGAGCTTTAAGCGCCTGGTGGATGGCGAGTTGGACGATGTGCCCGAGCAGGCGTTTTACATGGTCGGCGACATCAATGATGTACTGGCCCGCGCGGAAGAAATTAAGAAGATCAACAAATAACCCGGTTCAAACCGGCGAGAAAATCAAATGGCCATTGCAACCGCTTTTAAGATCGACATCATCACGCCGGAGGAGACTTACTTCTCAGGCGAAGCCGTGAGTCTCGTGGCCCCCGGTATCTTGGGATACCTCGGCGTGTTGGTGAATCATGCGCCGCTCGTCACGCCGCTCGGCGTCGGCCGTGTGGATCTCAAGTTGGCCGACCGCACCGAAAAATCCTTCGAGATTGAAGGCGGCTTCCTCGAGGTCGCCGCGAATCAAGCCACCCTCCTGGTCGAGAAGATCAAGCCGCTAGCCGGCTCCTCCGCCCCCACCGTTTAAGCACAGGGCGCGAAGCGCCGCCGGTCAGATTTGAATGTTTGCACGCAGTCTGCTCAAATCGTATCATATGCAAGGCGCGACGAGCGACGCGTGGTAGTTCCACGCGAGCGACGGAGCAACGCCGCAGATGATACGATTTCAGCAGACTGCAAATCAGGGCAATTAGCTCAGTTGGTTAGAGCACCTCGTTTACATCGAGGGGGTCGTAGGTTCAACTCCTACATTGCCCACCATTTTTCTTACCCTCCGTTAATCAAAACAATATTTTATTAAATCTCCCCAAAGTTAAATAAATTCACCCGTCTGGAGCGTCTATAGGATAAGGGCACTAAATTTACCATACGTTCTAGACAATACTACGCTAATAGCGTATATTATGAGGGTGGTTGCGTGGAATTTATCGAACTGAGTGTGTTCATGAAGCGAGTTGCGGAGTTCTTAACTGATGAAGAATACCTGGAGTTACAAGGCGCTCTTATTTTGGACCCCAAAACCGGCGATCTAATACCGGGTGGCCGTGGTCTGAGAAAGATGCGTTGGTATTCAAGCGCAAAAAATCGTGGCAAGCGTGGAGGGTTACGAGTGATCTATTATTTATCTAGCGAGGACCACA
>JAGVCY010000002.1 GCA_020058965.1 Candidatus Omnitrophota bacterium
ACGACGAACGGGAACGCGGAGATTAAGTACGAGGAGGATTACAGAAACACCATTTTTAAGGACGACGGGAACACGGGACATAAACTCGCCGGATTGGCAAACAGGCTTCCGAAGATCGACTTCGTAGCGCCGTTTGGAACCGGTGCTCTTTGGCTCGACGGCTCGGACGATGCGCTAGAGCTCGCCGATCATGCAGATTTTGCTTATGGAAGCGGCGACTTCACTCTGGACGCGTGGGTAAAATTTAAATCTCTAAATGGCACCTACAACACGATCATCTCACAAGCCACGAATGACGGCAGTTACTCGGTATTTGGGCACGATAGTACGAATTGGGTTCTTTATGGAACGGGTGTCATCGGACTTTCCTATGCTAAAACGCCCGCTTTCAACACTTGGTATCACCTGCAGGGCGTCCGCTCTGGAAATAATTGGTATTTGTTCTTGAATGGGACGCTTGTCGCCAGCGGGTCGAGCTCGTCGTCGTGGGTGGACTATACAAGCGTCTTAGGCATTGGCTACTGCAATTTTAACGGAGCAATTTCAAACCGCTATTGGATAGACGGCTTTATCGAAAATGTCCGAATCTCAAAGGGCATCGCCCGAAACGCGGCGACATTTAACCCGCCAACCTCCGACTACGATCAGGGCACCGTTCAAAACATGACGCTTATCGCGTTGGCTCAGACCGCGCAAGCCGCGCCGTCGGCGGCAAGGGTCATCTTTCTCGAGGAGGATGTGGACGCGATCACGCTCAACACGGATCTCAAGGCCTGGGCATCCCGCGACGGCACAAACTACGACCAGATCACGCTCGTGAACGAAGGTAATTACGATGCGTCCAAGAAAATCTTGGCCGGAAACATCGATCCGTTCGTCGCAGCTTCGGGTACAGCGATGAAATACAAACTCACAACCCACAACGCGAAGGACCTTAAAGTCCACGCGGCCGGGCTTACTTGGAAATAAGGGGGGATTCATGGCAGTCACAAGACTCGTGAACGAAAAGGAACAAGAGAAGCTAAAGGACAAAGGCACGCTGAAGGAGAAGTTCAAGACCAAGATTCAAGCGGCCAACACCGTCGCCGAGCTCCGTGTAGCTCTGCGGATCCTCGGCAAGCACGTGTTCGGCGAGAAAGACGATGAGTAGGACGATCATCGTGAACGGCGAGGCGATGGAGGACAGGCGTAAAGTCAAAAACGGCGAAGCCAACCGGATCGTGTGGTGGCTTCTTGTCACGATTACGGGTATCGCCCTCTCGGGGGCATGGTTCTGGGTATCGGGAATCACTCTTCGAGTGTCCAATGTGGAGGCGGGTCAGATTTCGAGTATTGAGCGCATCGCTCGGCTCGAGGAAGGGCTCAAAGGATTATCCAAGGATATCGCCAAAATCGACGGCAAACTTGAGATGACCAACGAAAAACTGGATCGGCTATTGCGGAGGGCACCATGAAAAAGCTTATATTGATCGTTTGCGTGGTCGGTCTGTGCGGATGCGCGTCCGTTGCCCCGAAGTTTCCTTCGCTTGCACCGCCAGAGAAGCCGAGAACGGTTTACAACTGGAACGAGGAAGTGGTCACCGAGCCGAAGGTGATCAAGACCGGCGAAGGGGAGTTTATTGTCCAGCGCACAGAGAAGCGGTTAACGGCCGGTCTCGACACGACGCCGCGAAAAGTAGGCTTTCAGGAGCGAGTCGGCGGATTCATTGCGGGTTTGAGCTTCTGGATCTTCGCATTAATCGTTCTAGGACTGATCTTGGCTCCGGGTGCCACGATAGGGTTTCTTTTCAAAAAGTACGCGCAATACAAAAACGCCATGAAGCAGACCGTCGCGGCGATCAAAGATGCCCGGGCGGTCGATTCCCAGGTGCTTCACGATTCTCTGAAAGCCCGCCAAACCGCAGAGACCAAAAAAATTGTCGGCAATCTCAAAGCCGAACTGTAAATAATCCCTTCAGGCGACCCCAAATCGGCCTGTTTTCAAATAGCATTTTCAGTTCCTTTACAAAGGAGCTTGTACTATAATGTAACAATTTGTAATATCCAAATCCATGAAGGTACCCATGAAAACCTACACGGTCGATGAGATTGCCGAAGCGTTGAAGCTCCACCCATATACTGTAAGACGGTTGTGCCGCGAGGAAAAAATCCCGGCTTTTAAAGCCGGAGGTCAGTGGCGGTTTGATTTGGAAGAAGTAGAGAAGTGGGTTAAAAGTAAGCGAAAGAAAAAACGCTCATGACGATGAAGTTAGAGGATATCAAAGCAGGAGCCGCCGTTTCCGGAGTAGAACCGGGCCAGGTTGTGCGAATTGTCAGTACGGAGCTCGCGGGCAACAATGCCGTTACGGTGTATTACAAAACGGCCGATGGCCGCTTGCTCGAGCGAATGCTCTTTAGGACGGATGAGACAAATTTGTCTCTCGCAGAAGCCGGTCGGCCGTGGGCGTTCGACGCTCCGGGCGCAGAGTTCAAGCTTGCCACAGAGGCCTATCGTATCAATTTAGCCCACCTATTTGATCCGATGATGGCGGTTCACACTTCAAATGTGGAGCCCCTACCTCACCAAGTCACCGCTGTTTATGAGTCGATGCTTCCACGACAACCTTTGCGCTACGTATTGGCCGACGATCCGGGAGCCGGTAAGACCATTATGGCAGGCCTCTTCATACGCGAACTGCTTATGCGTGCCGATGCCAGGCGCATTTTAATCGTTGCACCGGGAAGTCTCGTAGAGCAGTGGCAGGACGAAATGTACGAAAAATTCGGACTCACTTTTCCGTTATTCACGCGGGACTTGGTCGAGCAATCCAGGAGCGGCAACCCGTTTGATGAGGGCGATTTAATGATCGTTCGTCTCGATCAGCTTGCACGCAATGAGGATCTTCAGGAAAAGCTGAAGGTCAGCCGCTGGGATCTCGTTGTGGTTGATGAAGCGCATAAACTTTCTGCGTCGTGGTACGGCAGTAAGATCAATGAAACGAAACGCTTTAAACTCGGAAGACTGCTGGGATCGGTCACGCGCCATTTTCTATTGATGACGGCCACGCCCCACAATGGCAAGGAAGAGGACTTCCAGCTATTTCTTTCGTTGCTTGACGCGGATCGGTTCTATGGAAAATTCCGGGACGGAGCGCATAAAGTCGACGTGTCGGACATGATGCGCCGCATGGTTAAGGAGGATTTGATCAAATTTGATGGCAGCCCATTATTCCCGGAGCGGATCGCCAAATCCGTGAATTACAAGCTGTCTGATCCCGAAGCCGCGCTTTACACATCCGTGACAGATTATGTGAAAGAGGAGATGAATCGTGCCGACCGGATCGAGGACAAATCCCGAAGAATACCCGTAGGTTTTGCTCTCACGGGCTTACAGCGCCGGTTAGCGTCAAGCCCTGAGGCAATTTATCAGTCTCTCAAAAGACGGCATCAAAAGCTTAAGCGCCGCCTCGAGGAAGAGCGTCTTCGTCAGCGCCTGCAATTTGGCGATGATGCCACACCGTCATCCATGCCCGATGATTTCGATGACCTGACAGCCGAAGAACAAGAGGTTTTTGAAGAAGGACTGATTGAGCAAGGTAGTGCCGCGCAGACGGCGCAAGAACTTGAGGCCGAGATTGTCATCCTCGCCAATCTGGAAGAACAGGCCCGGCAGGTGGTTAATTCAGGACAGGATCGCAAATGGGACGAGCTATCCAAGCTTTTGCAAAACACGCCGGAAATGCGCGACTCGGAAGGTCGTCAGCGCAAACTTATTATTTTCACCGAGCATAAAGACACTCTCAACTATCTTGCGATAAAAATTCGCGGTCTGATCGGCAATGACGAAGCGGTCGCGATTATCCATGGCGGGATAAAAAGGGAAGAGCGTCGCAAGGTTCAGGAAATGTTTCGAAACGACCCTATCGTCAGAATATTGCTCGCAACGGATGCCGCCGGGGAAGGTATCAATCTTCAGAATGCCAATCTCATGGTCAATTATGACCTGCCTTGGAATCCCAATCGACTGGAGCAACGCTTTGGACGCATTCACAGGATCGGACAAACCGAAGTTTGCCATCTCTGGAATATGGTGGCCAACGAAACGCGCGAAGGCGATGTGTTCCAGCGTCTATTTGAAAAGCTCGAAGTGGTTCGAAAGGCCTTGGGCGGCAGAGTTTTCGATATCTTGGGTGAAGTATTTGAAGAGAAATCGCTTCGAGATCTATTGATCGAAGCGATTCGTTATGGCGAAGATCCCGAAATACGCGGGAGGCTTCTGCGAAAAGTCGAAGGCGCTTTGGATGCTGACCACCTGCAAGAAATCATCCAACGCAATGCTCTATGCGAAGAAGTGATGGACGAGAAGCGCCTCTTTGCGGTCAAAGAAGAAATGGAAAAAGCAGAAGCCCGAAAGCTTCAGCCCTACTTTATACGCGCCTTCTTCGACCAAGCTTTTCAGCGGTTGGGTGGCGAGCTCCGCGCTCGGGAAACAGGGCGATGGGAGATCACTCATGTACCGGCCGCTATCCGCGAGCGGGATCGACAAATCAGTGGCCGCGACAGACGCAGTCTCGATCCCGTATTAAGAAAAT
>JAGVCY010000209.1 GCA_020058965.1 Candidatus Omnitrophota bacterium
CTTGGATGCCTCGTACAATTCGCGCGGAATGCTCTGAAGCCCCGCAAGCAGAACAATAAATCCCCAGCCAAAACCCTTCCACATATGGATCACCGCGACCGCCACCAGCGCCGTGTTGCCGTCCGCCAACCACGCGCGCTTCAAATGTCCCAGCCGCAAGAACTCCAACAAATGATTGAACAGCCCGTAATTGCCGTCATAGATCCACTGCCAGATCAATCCGACGACAATGCCCGACAGCACCGGCGGGAGATAAAAGATCACGCGGTACACATTTCCAAATCGGATGTCGCGGTCACAGGCCAGCGCGAGGAGCAGCGCCAGCAGGTTCTGAATAACAAGCGCCAGGACCGTTATAATCAGCGCGTTTTTCATGGATCCCCAAAAAACGGGATTGTTGGTCAGAAGGTCCCAAACATTCCCCCACCCCACAAAGACCTTGTCGGGCGAAATGCCGTCAAACTCGTAGGCGGCTAGCTGAAAAACTTTGATGAAAGGATAGGCGCTGAAAATGGCGAAGAGGGCGAGGGCGGGAATAACAAAGGCGTAGTTACCGGCGTATTCGCGGACTTTGTACCGGTTCATGTCCGCCGCATCTCGCGTTCCTTTGTCGCCTGAACTTCCTGGGCAACCTGCTCGGGAGTTTTTTCTCCGATCAGAATGGACTGGATGCCCTTGGACCAGGCCTCCAGCACCCGGTGATCTTCATGCACCGGATAGACGTTGGGATGTGTGGTGTTATCAATGTCGTCGGCAAATTGGGCCAAAATCGGGGATAAATCCTTCAAGCTCGTGCGGTTGGCGGGAAGGTTGTTGGTCGCGTTGGACAGGATCGACTGCTGATCGGCTTCGGCCAGCCATTTGAGGAACTTGGTCGCTTCCAACTTGCGCGGTGATTTATCGTTGATCATGAAGCTGGAACCGGCACCACCCCAGATTTTGATCGAGTGGGCGGAGCTGACCTGGGGCGGGACAAACGCTGCATAATCGAGCGTTGGATTCATGCCCTTGTAAACATTAACGCACCAGGAGCCGTTAAATGCCATGGCCGCGCGGCCGTTGGCGAAGGTTTGTTCGGCCGTCTTATTGACCATCGTGACAGCGCCCGAAGCGATAATGTTCTCGTCGGCCATTTCTTTGAAGAGAGAAAGCACCTGAATCCAATCCGGGTCGGTGTACTTGACCCTGCCGCGGTAGGTGTCAAAAAACTTTTCTTCTCCCATGATATTCATGGCCCAGTTGGAAGAAAGCGCGTCCAGCATCCAGATTTCGCCGAAGCCGCTGACAAGCGGCGGGATGCCGGCTTCCTGAAGGGCGTGCGCGGCGGCAATAAACTCCTGCCAAGTGCGCGGGGGTTGCTCGGGGTCGAGGCCGGCCTGGCGAAAAAGCGCCTTGTTGTAAACAAATTGGATGGTCGTCATGTCCAGCGGAATGCCATAGATGCCGGGCTTAACACCATAATCGTTACCGGCTTTAAACTGATTCACCTCGAGGGCTTTGTCAAAAAGCTTGTCCCGCCAATTCCCGTCCTCTGCGAGCGACTCAGACAAGTCGGCGACGAAGCCGGACTTGATGAAGCTCGCCAGGTCGCGCGACTCGCCAAGAACACCGAAGATGTCCGGAAGTGTTTTGGTTTGAGCGGCGGCTTTAACTTTTTGGGAGTAAGATTCGGAGGGGGCGTAAAGGTCGAACTTGATCGTGATCCCGGTCTGAGCTTCGTATTTTTTGGCGAGATCGATGAAGGCATCTTCGCGGTCGCTCATCCAATGCCAAACGGTCACGGTCTCGGCTTTTTTGATGGCCGAGTCCGTATTTGAAGCGCACCCCCCTAGTACTCCCAACATAAGTATTAGGGAAGCGGCGGTCACTGGAATAAAAAAGTGTTTATTCATACCAACTTTTAACAGGACGTGAGAAAAGTGATTCAAGAAGTTTATCACACAGACCGAACGCGGGCAAGTAATGGATTTTACGCGGTTTGCGCGTTTCTAGCGACCGCTATGAGCCAGGCGGTGGAGGTATTCGGCTATAAAGGTCTGGTATTTGACCCCCAGCTTGGCGGCCTTCTCCTTGAGGAGCGCTAGGTCGTTGCTGTTGATCCGAAGGTTGAGAACTGAATTCTTCCGGCGTTCAGCCAGCGTCCGGGCGATCGCCGCGCCGATCATTTCACTTGTTTCCTTCGATGCGGGAACCCATTCCCCCCTACTGACCTCATCCTCAATCCTTTTTTCATATGGCGTCAACTTCATCCTTTTCATTTTAGCTCTCCTCGTTCATATTTAGCTGTGTATTTCCGGCTGGCATATAAAGTTTTTAGAAAAACATGGTCTTCCTTCACGACGCACGGAACAACCCAGACACGCCCATGATCCAGAAACAGGATCAATGCCTGACCGGGTCGACTTGGATGTTCAATATCACAAAGTCGCCTCATCTCAAGAACTTCTCCAAAGTCCTTGCCGCGCGTCTGCTTAAGGCGTCTACTCTTTACCTGACTCCACTCAACTTTTCTTGAATGCTCATCAAAGTATATCATATTGTATTGTCTTTTGTATATACATATTGACTTTATTCACCCCTGCCTTATAGACGGACGGCGGGGGTGGATTTATGTCGATTTTTGGGGTTGGGCTAAATTTTGTGGTGCTTAAATGAAAAAACCACCCGGGTGGGTGGTTTTAAAGAATGGCCCGTGCGCCTGACTGGGGGGGTGGAGAAGAAGCCTTGGGGGAAGACTTCTTCGGCGCACGGGCCAAGGTTTTAAAGAACTCTCGTCGTTAAGCTGAGCTTCCGCTTGCGACCAAGCTCAGACGGGCGCCTTCAAGCACCTTGGTCCAAACAATCGGTTTAAGCGGCAGTATCCAAGCCTTACCGCGTTGAGTCGCTCCGGGCGCGGACAGCGTCTGATTGAGTGCCAGCTCAAAGGCCTTGATCGCAAAATTACCCACATAATCGGCCTCAAGGTCCGTCCGATCGCGCAAGGTTGAGCCAAGGTCCAATTGGACAACATTGAGATTTGATGCATCTTCGACACTGACCTGGCCCATGGCCGCGACCACAAAGTTCTGTTCGCTCACCGATCCGCCGGTAGCCGCCTTAACCTTCGAGTAGATGGAAGCCGCTCGATCTACGTCCACATCGATGACCGCGTTGACTCCGTCGACAAAAGTATTGTCTCCCAAGACGTCATTCGCGGCTTTCAATGCCTTGCCGCTTTCGAAGGCCCAGAAGAAGTTGACTCCCCTGCCATAACGCTCACGTACCATGTCGACTCCCATTTCGACCGCAGCGCGGGTCTGACCCTTGTCCTTGAATCGGCCCGAAAAATCCGACCAGGGTACGGCCACCGCCAAATCCGGCCGATCCGTCTCGACGCTCCGCTTCACAAACTGCGGCGATGGCAACACGGAGGCGATTTGTTCCGGACTTAAATATTGCAACACCTTGAGGTTCTTCGGACCCAGCGAACC
>JAGVCY010000084.1 GCA_020058965.1 Candidatus Omnitrophota bacterium
AGATCGCGCAGCGGCGCAGCAGAGCAAGCCGCCACTCTTGGCGGCGCCGCGCTCCCGCGAAACACGCCCTTTCCTTTCCTGCGGCAGCATGATTTACACACTCCCGATCGAAGCGGGAAAGTTGGAGCGAAAGAGGGGTTGTGATATCATAAACGGCTCTAGAAACAAGCCTATTGAAGCAAAGGAAGATTTATGAAAATTGATATCAGCGGCCGTCATCATTACAAGATTTCGGAAGTGTTGCAGGGTTATGTTGAGGCAAAATTGCCCAAGCTGGATAAGTTTTCGCTCAAAGTTGAGACGATTCGTGTCATTTTTGAGCCCGAAAAGACGAACCAGACCTGCGAAATGGTCCTGACCGGCAAGAACCTGCGGCTGACCGCCTGCGAGACCACCACCGCGATGCAGGCCTCCTTCGACGCGGCGCTTTCAAATCTGGAACACCAGCTGGAGCGCCATCACGAAAAAATCAAACAGCATCGCCACGAGCGCATTCACATCGAAAGTCAAACCACCGATGAAGATGAATCTTAAGTCGAATCTTAAAAAACTCAAAGACTGCCGCCACGAAATATCGATCGAGATCGACTCCCAGCGGGTTGAGGTCGCGTTCCAGGAGGTATTCGCCGACATCGCCCGCAAGGCGAAGATGCCGGGCTTTCGTCCCGGCAAGGCGCCCGTCGCGCTGATCCAGTCCACATTCTCGGACACGGCCAAGGAAGAAGTCGCGAAGATGCTGGTTTCGGAATCTTATGCCGACGCGCTCAAAAAGCACGAAGTGCGCGCGGTCGGATATCCATCCGTCCGCAATTTGGTCCTCGATCGCGGTCAAAAGATGACCTTTGTCGCGGAATTTGAATCGGCCCCGCAGGTCAAGCTGCGCAAGTACAAAGGCCTCAAGATCACCAAGTCCGCCGAGGAAGTGAAGCCCGAAGATATTGAAAAAGTTCTGCAGCAGTTCCGCGAAACACGCGCGGTGCTCAAACCGCTCGAAACACCGCGCCCCGCCGCGATTGGCGACGGCATCATATGCGATGTCGAAGTGATGGAAGGCGGAAAGTCTGCGCAGAAAAAACCCGGCGTCACGCTCATTCTGGAGCCGCGCAAAGAGGGACAGTTTTCACTCGAAGCTCTGGCGGGCGCGGCCGCGGGCGAAGTTCGCGAAATTCCTTTTGAGGAAAACACCGTTTACCGCATCACGGTTAACGAGGTGCGGGCGCGGGAATTGCCGGCCGTTGATGATGCGTTTGCGACCAGCTTCGGCAAAACGAGTTTGGAAGATTTGAAGGACGAAATTCGCGGAGATCTGGCCCGCTACCGTCAATCCGAAGCTCGCGAAAAAATGCAGGAAGAGGCGTACGGCAAGCTTCTGGATGAAAATAAGTTCACGGTGCCGGATAGCATGGTTGCCCGGCAGGAAGAGAAGATTTGGAAGGACTCCTTCGGCGGTCCGCCTCCCGCGGATGCCGAGGTCGATCCCAAGATGAAGGAAGCTCGCGAAAAAGTGCGGGAACGCGCCGAGCGGCAGGTGCGTTTATTTTATATTATGGAAGCGATCGCCGAAGAGGCCAAGGTGGAAGTGGATGACGCTGAAATCGAGCGGCGGGTGAACGAGATCGCCAGCCAGCATCAGCGCGAGCCCCAAGAAGTTCGCGAACGCTATTCCGATGAAATTCGTCACGAACTGAGGCAGTCGAAGAGCATCGACCGTGTGCTCGCCGAAGCCCAAATCGCTTGACGCTCCGCTGAAAACACGCCATCCGCTTCGTTGCTTGTCGCTCGCATACTTTGATGGTATGCGTCGCTCCTCGCGCCTCGCATCTGGCATGTTTTGAGCGGATCGTCTAGAGTTGTTTTTAAAAAGAAGGAGTTCAGAATGAGCTATTTGATCCCGACCGTTATTGAGTCCACCAGCCGGGGTGAGCGCGCGTACGACATTTATTCGCGCCTGCTCAAAGAGCGCATCATCTTCATCGGCACGGCGATCGATGACAATGTTGCCAACATCATCGTTGCTCAGTTGCTTTTTTTGCAGAATGAGGATGCTTCCAAAGATATTTGCGTGTATGTGAACAGTCCGGGTGGTTCGGTCACGGCAGGTTTGGCGATCTATGACACCATGCAATTCATGCGTTGCGATGTGAGCACCTACTGCTTGGGGCAATGTGCCAGCATGGGTTCGGTGCTGCTGGCCGCGGGGACCAAAGGCAAGCGTTTTTCACTGCCGAACAGCCGTATCATGATCCATCAACCGTGGGGTGGAGCGCAGGGTCAGGCATCCGACATGGATATTCAGGTCAAAGAAATTCTCCGGCTGCGTGATCGGTTAAACGGAATTCTTTCCAAGCATACGGGCAAGAGCATCGACACCATCAAGGCCGATTGTGACCGTGATAACTTCATGTCGGCGGAAGAGGCTCAGGCGTACGGTCTTGTCGATCATGTGGTTGCCAAATCAACCGCGCCGAAGCCGGTGCAGCCATGAGCGCCGACCAGCTTCTCCTGACCCCCGGCCCATCGATGGTGCCGGTCAAAGTGCTCGAAGCGATGGCACTCCCGATGGTGCATCACCGCACCAAGGACTTTGTTAAAATCGCCGAGCGCGTGGATGAAAATCTCAAAAAAGCCTTTTGCACGCAGAATCCGGTCGTCAGCTTTGCTTCATCCGGTACCGGCGCGATGGAGGCCTCGATCGTAAGTCTCTTTTCGGCGGGGGACAAGGTCATTGCGGCACATGCCGGAAAATTTGGTGAGCGCTACCGTGATATCGCAAAGGCGTATGGGCTGAATTTGGTCGAGATCCAGAATCCCTCGGGTCAGGTGATCCGCCCGGAGCAGATTTCGGAAGCGCTTAAAATTCATCCCGACGCCAAAGCCGTTCTCACCACGCACCTTGAAACATCCACCGGCGTCGCCCATCCGATCGAAGGCATCGCCGCCGTCACCCGCAACTCATCCGCGGTCCTCATGGTCGACGCGATTTCTGGACTCACCTGCGACCCATTGAAGCAGGATGCCTGGGGCGTTGATGTCGTGGTGTCGGGCAGTCAAAAAGGATTTATGCTGCCGCCCGGTCTTGCGTTCCTGAGCGCCAGCTCCAAAGCGCAGGCACTGATCGCGAGTTCCAAGCTACCCAAATTTTATTTCCATCTCGGAAAGGCCATTAAGGCACTCGACAAGCATGACTCTCCTTACACACCAGCCGTCAGTTTGGTGCGTGGACTGGATGTCGCGCTGGAGTTGATTTTGGGTGAGGGGATTCAAAATGTTTGGAAACGCCATGCGGAAGTCGCTGCCTGGGTGCGGGCGGAGATCAAAAAACTCGGCCTCGAAATATTTGCCCAGGCGCCGTCGAGCGCGCTCACATCCGTCACGATGCCAGCGTC
>JAGVCY010000074.1 GCA_020058965.1 Candidatus Omnitrophota bacterium
ACCGCGGGTTCGCGCCGATGCTGGCACAGGCGGCGGCCGTGGCGGGCGCGGATGGAATTTTTATGGAAGCGCATGAAAATCCGGACAAAGCCTTGTCAGACGGTCCGAACTCTCTGCCGCTCGAATGGCTTCCGGAATTGTGGAAAAAACTCAAAGTGCTGGAAGGAGTTTCCTGCCGTGTCGCTCGCAACCGCACAAGCCGTTCTTAAGCACGAAGCCCGGTCGATCTTGCGCATGGCCAAGCGGCTGGATGCCGGTTTTGACCGCGCTGTCCGCCTGATCTATCTCTCCAAACACCCGGTCATTTTAGTCGGCATGGGAAAGCCCGGTTTTATCGCCGAAAAAATCTCCGCGAGTTTTGCTTCCACGGGAAGCCCCTCTTTCACGCTCCATCCCGCGGACGCGCTGCACGGTGATATTGGCCGCGTGCCCACCGGAGCCGTTTTGATTTTAATTTCCAATAGCGGCGAAACGGAAGAGCTGGTTCGCCTGGTTCCTTTACTCAAAGCCATTCACGGCCGCATCATCGTTATGACCGGAAATTTGCGCTCAACGCTGGCCCGCTCGGCTGAGATCGTGCTTGACGCGTCGGTTGTTTCCGAAGCGGAGCCGTTGAACCTCGCGCCCACGGCCTCCACCACCTGCATGCTGGCCATGGGGGACGCGCTGACCATGGCACTCGTCAAAAAGCGTAATTTTAAAGAAAAAGATTTTGCGCTTTTGCACCCCGGAGGCATGCTCGGCAAGCGCATGCGCCTCAAGGTTCGGGATGTGATGCGCCGCGGCACCGGCAGTCCCTGCGTGCGGCCGAACCTCGCGATCCGCGAAGTGCTTCTCAGGATCACCGCCGCCCGCGCCGGAAGCGCCACGGTGACTGATGCGAAGGGCGTTTGTGTAGGGATTTTTACCGACGGGGATTTACGCCGGCACTTTAAAGAATTGACCGCGCATCCGAACACACCCGTTTCGCGTTTCATGACCCCTCATCCGATCACCATCAAAGAAGATGTCATGGCCGTTCAAGCGCTTGAGATCTTGCGTCGACGGTCCATCGATGAATTACCGGTCACGGATGCGAATGGCCGTGTCACCGGCCTGCTGGATGTTCAAGATCTTCTTGCGCAAGGATTTATCGCGTCATGACCGATCTTATGGAGCTCGACCAACGCCTCAAGCGCATCAAGCTGTTGGCGACGGACTTGGACGGCGTGCTGACGAACGGCACGATTTATTACGGGGATCATGGTGATGAGATCAAAGGATTTCATATTCAGGATGGACAGGGAATTGTTCTGGCTCAGCGCGCGAGGATCCGAACAGTCATCATCACAGGGCGCAAAAGCCGCGTCAATGAACGGCGCGCCAAAGATCTCCATGTGGACCGGCTCATTCAGGATTGTCATGATAAGGGCCGCGCTTTTTCAAAACTATTGGAAAGGTACAAGCTCAAAGCCGAAGAAGTCGCGTACATCGGCGATGATCTGCTGGATCTGGCGCCGATGAAAATGGCCGGACTTGCCGTCGCGGTGAACAACGCCGTCTCGGATGTGAAGTCGGTGGCGCACTTCGTTACCGAGCGCTCCGGCGGCGCGGGCGCTGTCCGCGAAATCATAGACATGATCCTTAAGTCTCAAGGACTTTGGCCGGCCCTGATCGCCAAGATCGGATCATAAAATGAAGTTCCTGCTCAAAGTTTTGTTGTTCGCGGTTCTGGCCGGCGCAGCATACTGGGCGGTTGTTTCCTATCAGCCGGCAAAGTACACCTCGTCAAAAATTCCAGAAGGCGGCGATCCCAACGGACAGATCATTGAGCATTTTACGCTCGAAGGCTTTGATGACGGCGGAGATGAATCCTGGAAATTGCAGGGAGACTCGGCGCATGTGTCGAGCGCAACCGATGTTTTTATCGAAAAAAATGTGGTTCTCACCATGCTCGGCGGTGCGGTGATCCACTCGGACAAGGTTTTTTGGCAGAACAACAAAACTCGCTTCACCACGACTCAGCCGGTGATGGTTTCACATCGGAATATTCAAGTGAAGGGCCGCGGCGCTATCGGCAAACTCAATCAGAAGAGCATACAGATCAATCAGGACATCCGGATGCTGATAGAGCCGGACGGAACTTGGGTGACTTGCCGCGGACCCATGCGCATTCTTCAGATCGAAAACCGCGTAACGCTGTACCACGATGTGCGGATCGCTGACGATCGCGGTGATTTGGTCGCGGACCGAATGGATGCCTATTTTGACCCGGATACCAAAAAAATTATCCTGATCACTGCCGCGGGCAATGTGCGCATCACACGCGGAGAAGATGTGAGCGTCGCCGACAAGGCCATTTACGACACCCGGACCGGCTCCATTCGACTGGAAGGTCTGCCTGAGATCAGCATTCGCGATACGAACCGCATCGAGCCGGCAAAAATCCCGTTTAAGACCCTATGACACCCCTGCTGGATGTCCAGTTTATAAAAAAGAAGTATGCCGAACGCGAGGTGGTTCGCGGCGTTAATATCACAGTGAATCGTGGGGAGATCGTCGGCTTGCTGGGTCCGAACGGGGCGGGGAAGACCACCACTTTTTACATGGCCGTCGGATTGGTTCCGGCGGATTCCGGCCGCATTCTGTTCAACGGCCGCGATGTGACCCGTATGCCTATGTACAAACGCGCGCGTTACGGGATGGGCTATCTGTCGCAGGAGCCGTCTATTTTCCGCAATCTGACCGTCGAAGAAAATATCATGGCCATACTGGAAGCCCTGCGCATTCCTTACCGTGAGCGCAAGCGCCGGCTGGAAGAGCTCCTGCACGAACTTCGCATCGAAAAAATTCGCAAGTCCAAGGCCGTCACCCTGTCGGGCGGAGAGCGCCGCCGCCTCGAGATCACGCGCGCGCTGGTCGCGCATCCCATGTGCATCCTGCTTGACGAACCCTTTTCGGGCATCGATCCCATCGCCGTGTCCGAATGCCAGGAGCTCATCAAGGACCTGCGGCAACGCGGCATCGGTATCCTTCTGACCGACCACAATGTCCGCGAAACCCTCACCATCACCGACCGTGCCTACATCATGGCCGACGGCCGCATCCTGGTCTCCGGCACCAAGGACCAGCTTCTCGCCTCCGACGAAGCCCGCAAGCTCTACTTGGGCGACAATTTCTCCATGTAATTTGCTTCGGTTCCGGTTCCGCTCCCGGCTGAAACAAAGTCTTTGCGGGACCGCTGCGCCGCCAAGAGTGGCGGCTTGCTCTGCTGCGCCGCTGCGCGATCTTAAGGTCGCTTCGCAACGGAGGAGTCCCGCAAAGACTTTGTTTCAGCCGGGAGCGGTAACCCGACCTCCGCCCGATGAGGAACCGACCCAATGTCCGACATCGCATGGAGCCTATTTTTTTTAAACGAATGAAGTCCGATCCTTCCTGCTTCGGATGGAAAGCGTCTGGAGTTCTCTTGCCGCGGGAAAGGAAAGGGCGTGTTTCGCGGGA
>JAGVCY010000288.1 GCA_020058965.1 Candidatus Omnitrophota bacterium
GCCGCGGGCGGCGGCGCGGCGCTCGGCTGACTCGGCGGTTGTTTTTACCGCTACGGTTCGGTCAAAAAGTTTGTTGAAGCCGTTTTCGAACAGGAGCGGGACTTCGACGACCAGCAGTCCACTTTTGCGGCGGTGCTTTGAGACCGTCTGCCGGATCGCGCTCCGGACTCCCGGATGCAACGTCCGCTCCAACCAGTCCAGTTCCTTCGGGTCGGCCAGCACCCGCTCTCGCAAATACTCCCGGCAAATTCCTCCGCCCGACCGGACCGAATTCGGGCCAAAGTGAGCGCGGATCCGCCTCGCGACAATCGAACGCGGCTTCATCAGATCTTTCACGATCGCATCGCTGGAGAGCGTCACCGCTCCAAGCCGGCTGAACGCTTCCAAAGTAGCTGACTTTCCGGAGGCGACGCCTCCGGTTAATCCCACATTTAGCAATTCGCCAGCTCCCGATAAAGTTTTTCGTACTTCGCGGCGGAGAGTTTCCATGAAAAATCGGCTTTCATGCCCGCAAGCCGCACACGCTCAACTTCCTTCTTGTCGGCAAAAAGCCGAACCGCGCGGTCCGCCGCCGCGAGCAGGGACTTCGCGTCGTATTTGTTAAAAACGATCCCATTGCCCTGTCCGCGTTTGGCCGTGGCGTCCGTCACCGTGTCGGCCAATCCACCCGTCCGATGCACGATCGGAATCGCACCGTAGCGAAACGCGATCAGCTGACCCAAACCGCACGGCTCAAAACGCGACGGCATCAGGAAAAAGTCAGCTCCGCCATAAATCATGCTTGCTTCCGCGCCCGAAAAGCCCAGAACGCACGCGGCCTGCCCGGAATAGCGTTTTTGCGCCTTCTTAAAAAATTCTTCGTACTTTTTCTCGCCCGTCCCTAGGAGCACAAACTTGATCCCGCGCTTCATCAGCCCCTCAAACGCCTCCAGCACAATATCAAAACCTTTTTGTTCCGCGAGCCGTGACACCATGCCAAAAACCGGCGCCGAATCCGCTCCGGCTCCGGCTTTAGCTCCCGCGCCCTCACGCCCGGCCCAAAGACCGAAGCGCTTCAACATCGCCTGTCGATTCGCCTCCCGCCGGCTGAGCGTACCCGCCGAAAAGTTCACCCGCAATCCCTTGTCCCGCGCCGGGTCCCACACATCCGTATCGATCCCGTTCAAGATCCCGCTCACGACCCCGCGCCGCCGCCTCAGCATCGCGTCCAACCCGCATCCGTGCTCGCGCGTCAGGATCTCGGCCGCGTAAGTCGGACTCACCGCGTTGATCGCGTCCGCGAATTCCAATCCCGCCTTGATGTAACTCACTTTTCCCCAGAATTCGCATTTCTTAAACGCCCAAGGTGAGGGTCCCACGCCCATTTCAAAAAATTGCTCCGCCGGAAACAACCCCTGATATGCCAAGTTGTGGATCGTAAAAAGTGACTTTGTTTTTTTAAAGAACGGGTCGCCTTTGTACAGGGTCTTCAGGATCATCGGCAAGGGCCCCGTGTGCCAATCGTGGGCATGGACGATATCCGGCTTGAAGCCGATCCGGCGCGATTCTTTGAGCGCCTCATGACAGAGGAAAGAAAACCGCGCCGCGTTGTCCGGATGATCGCCTTGCGCGTTTCCATAAATTCCGTCGCGATGATAGAACGACGGGTGTTCGATAAAAATGACCTGCACATTCGGAGACAACCGCACCAACCGCTGTCCGGCCTGCCCTGCGAATTGAGGCGTCGCGATCAGGACCCGATGCCCGCGTTTGCCCAGCGCGAGCGGCAGCGCGCCCGCGACATCCGCCAAACCTCCGGTCTTCGCAAATGGCACCACTTCCGCCGCGCAAAAAAGTATGTTCATGCTCGCACCGCTCCCCGCATAGGCCTTCATGCCTTGATCTTCTCCATCTCTTTCCAATTGGCGCCGGCCTTCACGCTCACCAGGATCGGCACATTCAGCCGGATGGCGCCTTCCATTTCCTCACGAACCAGGCGGGCCGCGTCCGCCAAACCCTTTTCAGGGACTTCAAACACCAATTCGTCATGCACCTGCAGAAGCATGACAGGGCTGGTTGCGCTGGCTTCTCGCGCCAGCCGCTTATGGATCGACACCATAGCAATTTTGATCAAGTCGCTCGCCGTCCCCTGCACGGGCGCGTTGATCGCGGTGCGCTCGGCAAACTGCCGGACGCGCATTTCCTTGGACGAAATATCCGGGATGTACCGGCGGCGTTTGAGCAGCGTTTCGACAAAACCTTTTTTGCGGGCGGACTCGAGCGTTTCGTCCATGAATTCCTTGATCTTGGGGTACCGCTCAAAGTACGACTTGATAAAATCCCGAGCGGCCTCCTGCGAAATCTTCAGCGACTTCGCCAAGCCGAATGGCCCCATCCCGTACAACACACCGAAGTTCACCGTTTTGGCCTGATCGCGCATTTGCGGCGTCACATCCGCGAGATCGACTCCAAATACAAGACTCGCCGTGTACGCGTGCACATCCTGCCCTTCCGCGAACGCGCGCACCAGATTGGGGTCCGCCGACATATGCGCCAGAATCCTGAGCTCGATCTGCGAATAATCTGCCGACAAGAGCACCGACCCCTTCGGCGCGACAAAGGCCTTGCGCACTTCGCGCCCTTCCTCGGTGCGGATCGGAATGTTCTGTAAGTTCGGGTCGCTCGATGAAAGCCGGCCGGTCGCCGTCACCGTCTGATTGAAGGAAGAATGGATCCGATGATCGTTCGGATTGCGCATGTCCGGCATCGGGTCCACATACGTCGACTTGAGCTTCGCCAACTCGCGGTAATCCAGCATGAGCGCCGGAAGCTCGTGAAAAGGCGCCAGCTCCGAGAGCGCGTCGGCGTCGGTCGTGTACCCCGTTTTCGTCTTGCGGCTGAGCGGGAGCTTGAGCTTCTCGAACAATATTTCGCCCAACTGCTTGGTCGAATTCACATTGAACTCGCCGTCCGCCAGCTTATATATTTTTTTGACCAATACTTCAATTTCTTCCTCGAGCCGCGCGGACAATTCGTTCAGGAATTTTACATTGAGCGCGATTCCGGCCGATTCCATGTCGCACAGCACCCGAATCAGCGGCATCTCGATCTTGCTGAGCAGGTCTTCCATCTCGGACTCCCGGATCTTTGGCTCGAGCACTTCCGCCAGCCGCCACACCACATCCGAATCCTGACACCCGTACTGGTACAGCCGGTCCAGATCCGCTTCGGCCATCGTGATCTGCTTTTTACCCGTGCCGATCAGACTCTCGATCTGCACCAGGCGCTCATCCAAATGTTCCGCGGCCAGATCCCCTAGATTGTGATTGGATTTGGACGGATTAACGAGATACGACGCCACCATCGTGTCGAACGCGCAGCCCTCGAGCTCGATGCCGTGCGCCTTGAGCACCATCATCTCGTACTTGATGTTCTGGCCAATCTTGGCAACCTTGGGATTTTCGAGGATCGGCTTTAAGTCCGCTAAAACATCGCCCGCCGCGAGTTCGCTTTTCCCCGACACATGAATGTCAAAAAGCACAAAAAACGCCTCGTCCCTTTTGAAGCAGAAAGAAAGCCCGACCGGCTTGGCCGTCAACGCGTCCACGCCGGTGGTCTCAAAGTCGATGGAGATGCGGGTCTGCTTTTTGAGTTGAGCCAAAAGCGCCTTCCACTCCTTCGCGGTCGCCACCAAATGGTACTTTTTACCTTCCATCTCCTGAACCGTCGCCTGAGGCAATTCCTTCAGGAAGGACTTAAACTCCAATTCCTTGTATATTTCTTTGAGCGCCGCCAGATCAGGCTCCTGCAGCTTCAGCGCATCCATCGTGACCTCCAAGGGAACCTCGCAATCGATCGTCGCCAGCTCCCGGGCCAGACGCGCCCGCGGCTCATTTTCTTCAAAAGCTTTTTTCTTGGACTCACCCTTAATTTTGTCCAAATTCCGATAGACGCCGTCGAGCGTTTTAAATTCCTGGATCAAATCAACAGCCGTTTTGGGCCCGATCCCCGGAACGCCGGGAATATTGTCGGACGCGTCCCCCACCATCGCGAGATAATCGATCACTTGCTCGGGGGAAACACCCAGCTTTTCGCGGACTTCCAGCGGCCCCATCAGCGCGTATTCCTTGCCCGGATCCATCACGCGGACGCGGTCGGTGACGCACTGGCAAATATCCTTGTCGCTGGTCACGATCACGACCTCATGCCCCTGCTTGCTCAGCGTGCGCGCGAGCGTCCCCATCACATCGTCCGCCTCGAACCCGTCCTTTTCGACCACCGGAATGCGGTGCGCCTCGACCAGCCGTTTCACGAACGGGATCTGAGCGATCAGGTCATCGGGCGTCGGTTTGCGGTTGGCCTTGTAGGTGTCGAGCTTCTCATGACGGAAGGTCGGGCCTTTGAGATCAAACGCGACCATGATCCCGTCGGGCTTCTCGGCGATCAGCTTTTTTAACACAAGCAAAAAACCATAAGGCACATTCGTGGGCAGCCCTTGAGAGTTGTGAAGATTTTTGGTGGCATAAGCGTAATAAGCTCGGTAGCAAATCGCGGTGCCGTCAATCAGATAAAAAGCCATGTCTTTTGTCGTGCTGTCGTTAGATTTATTTTAGAGGAGAACCGGGGTTTTTATTAGGTCGAACTTGCAGATTACTGCGACGATAAAATCAAATACACCAAGATGCCGATCGCGGCAAAACAAACAATGTAAAAATCATTGAAATAAACAAAATCGATCAGGCGCTCCGCGAAATTGACCTTCACCTTGACCGGCGCGTAGTGGTGCTTGCGGCGGTCATCCGGAAAAAGCTCGGCCGAAATACGCGCCTTGGAATGGTACTCCCAAACCTGGTCGCGTCTGAGCCGTATCACCTGATCTCCCAGCTGATACGCGGTCAGCTTGTGGTGGTTGATCAGGTCTTCGACCTCGTTCTCAGGCAGCTCGAGAATTTCGGCGGCCGTCTGAAGCGTTATAAAACTTTCGTCCGTTACCGTATCTTTCCGCTCGAGATCCACTCTTCCACCTTCCGTTTATCAAAATGCCAACCATCGTCGTCCTTGATGCCGGGCAGCCGGCCCGAATCTGCCCATTCAAAAATCATCGATCTTTCGACCGAAAGATACGAAGCCAACTGATCCACATCCCACGCGTCCTCGGTGAGCGACAGCCGGGAATCGGGGCTTTTGCTCGACTGAACCGCGGCGATCATGCTCACCTCACCTTGAATGACACCGCCCGATTCCACGATCAGATTCGGGGTGCGCACATCGCCGATAATGCGGCCGGTCGCGGCCACCCGAAGCAATTGTGTGGCGATCACATCCCCGACCATTTCTCCCAGGATCGTCACCCGCTCACTTTGAAGATGTGCCCGAACCTGGGCTTTTTCACCAACAGTCAAAGAACCAAGCGCCTCAAGCGTCCCCTCAAATGGACCGTTGATCAGGATATTGATGGGTTCGCGAAAAGCGAGGACGCCTTGGGTTGCGGCGTCAATTTCCAGGACTTTTTCGCGCGCCAGCTCGGCGGGCGGAATCTCTTTGCGGCTCTTACGCATGAACATCGTGTGCTCCTTTGACAAGGGCGTCGATTTCAGGCACGGACCAGTCTAAAGTCGAATCTAGGTCGGGAACAAGAATGAATGATGGGATTATCTTATCCTACCCTTGCGGGAATGGGTATAAAAAAATTTACGTCCAAAAAAGTCCGAGTAGGGTTCAAAACTGAGTGCTTTTTGGCCTCGCGCCGGGCGTCCGAGCCGGGCCGACCCGGCCCGAGCCATCTCTTGACCCAGTGCGGCGATCATCACGGCATTGTCCACCGAAAGCGTGGCACTCGGAAACACCACTTCGACCTTATCGGGTCCGACCGCGGCCTTAA
>JAGVCY010000095.1 GCA_020058965.1 Candidatus Omnitrophota bacterium
AGTTCGCGCGCCTCGTCTTAGACAGCGCGCGAACGGCTCTGCCCGGCGAAGACAGTTCTGCCGCCGCCGGCTGCAGCACGATACTCATTCGACGGTGACGGATTTGGCGAGGTTGCGGGGCTGGTCGATCTCTTCTTTGAATTCCTTCGCGACATGGTAGGCGATGAGTTGCAGCGGCAGGGCGATGACCAGAGGTGAAAAAAGCTCTGAGGTCTTTGGAACTTCAATATAGAGGTAGAGGCCGAGTTTTTTTACGGCTTCGTTGCCCTTCGTGACGATGGCGGTGATCAGGCCGCTGCGCGCTTTGATCTCTTCGATGTTCGAGATCATTTTTTCGTAGGTCGGGGAATCGACCGCGATGCAGACGACCCAGGGGTTTTCGTCGATGAGGGCGATGGGCCCGTGCTTCATTTCGCCGGCGGCGTAGCCCTCGGCCGAAATGTAGGCGATTTCTTTAAGCTTGAGGGCGCCTTCCAGCGCGCTCGGATAATTGATGTTGCGGCCAAGGTACATGAAGAACGCGTTGGGGGCGCGCTTGCGCTTCGCCGGAGCGGTTTTGAAGTAGCGCTCCAGGGATTTGTGATAACGGCGGTTGTACTCCGCGCAGTTGGCGTCCCAGTTGGCCCGGTCGATCCGGTATTCCGCCAAAAATTCGCTCATCGCGCCCGGGATTTTTTTGAACTCCGCCAAAAGGTCAAAGAGCTCGGCTTTGCGCTTGGGATTCTTGGGCGGAAAAACTTCCAACCCTAAATGAAACGCCAGCGAGTACAAGGCCGCGAGCTGGGCGGTGTACGCCTTGGTGGACGCGACTGCGATCTCAGGTCCTGCGTAGGTGTAGATCACGCCGTCCGCTTCGCGTTCGATCGTGCTGCCGAGCACGTTCACGATCGCCAAAACGACCGCGCCTCGCTTTTTCGCCTCGCGCAAAGCGGCGAGCGTGTCGGCCGTTTCGCCCGACTGCGAAATGAGGATCACCAAACTCGACCGGTCCACTTTCGGGTCCCGATACCGGAACTCGGACGAGTTATCAACCGAGACGGTGAGCGGCGTGAGCGTTTCCAAAATGTATTTGCCGACCAGACCCGCGTGGTACGAAGTGCCGCACGCGACGATGTGAACATTTTTGACCTGAGCCAGCCGGCTCTTTTTGATCTTGAGCTCTTCAAACCGCATGCCGGTTTTGCAAAGGCGCTTTTGGATCAGCCCCTCGATGATGCCGGGCTGTTCAAAGATTTCTTTGAGCATGAAGTGGGCATAGCCCTGTTTTTCGGCTTCTTCCACATTCCACTGAACATGCCGCGGCGCGCGCTTGACCACCCGTCCATTCGCCCCGCTCAATTGGTACGAGTCCCCGTCGAGCACGACGATCTCGCCGTTCTCGATCGCGACCGCTTCGCGCGTATGCTCCAAGATCGCCGACACATCGCTCGCGATGAAGTTCTCATGCTTTCCGACACCGACCACCAACGGACTGTCCACGCGCGTGGCCGTGATGCGGCCGGGCTCGTCCTCATGGATCACGCCGACCGCGTAGGACCCGCGCGCCTTCGCGACCGCGAGCTTGAGCGCTTCTTTCACCGTGCCGGTTTTTTTATAAAACTTTTCGACCAGATGCGCGAGCACCTCGGAGTCGGTGTTGGAGCGGAATTGATGGCCTTCCGCCTTCAGGGCTTCCTTGAGCTCGACATAATTTTCGATGATGCCGTTGTGAATAACGGCGATTTTTTCGGAACAGTCCAGATGCGGGTGGGCGTTGCTGTCGTTGGGAGCGCCGTGCGTGGCCCAACGGGTATGGCCGAGACCGATGGTTCCGTGCGGCGCATTGCGGTGTTGATTGAGACTGGCGGCGAGTTCTTTGACCTTGCCTTTTTTCTTGCGGACGATCAGGTGGGCGCTGTTGTCCAAGACCGCGATGCCGGCGGAGTCATAACCCCGGTACTCCAGGCGGGAAAGGCCTTTAAGGAGAATGGGCACAGCGTCTTTTTGGCCGACATAGCCGAATATTCCGCACATGAGCGATATTACCTCTCGAGAGTGATTAGGCGACGAGCTGAAAGAGGCAGTATAAAACGGCGAGTGCTAATTTGACAGAAAATCCTGCGCCGCGGCTTGCTTGCTGTTGGGCCATCAGAGGTTCTCCACAAATTCAAGCTGAACGAAGTTGTACGGCGGGTTCGGTCCCATCACGCTGAAGCGGAGATTGGGATAGAATTTTTTTAAGTCCTGAATGCATTTTTCAAAAATCTCGGTCTTGTGTTTCCGCACCCAGAAGTAGGACTCAAGCAGAACTTTTTCGGATTGAAAGCTTTTGCCCCGCCAATAGGTCGTCTCGATGCAGAGCTTCTGCGAAATATGCCGCACGACCGTTTCGGCGTAATCGACGAACTCGGCTTCCTTCGCTTCCTGGGTGAGGAGCGGAAAATAGTGCTTGTACTTGTAGCGGCTGGAATTTTCCATGATGAACTTCGACATCGTGTTGTACTGATTGACGGGCGGGTCTTCGACGGCCGGAACGACCGGGTCGGTCATGATCACGCGAATGTGATATTCGTTTTTGTAAACGATGCGCTGCAGCACTTTGCGGAGGTCGTCCTCCATCTCTTCCATGCTGCGCTCAAGCGATTCGACCGAAATAATTTTGGGGAACTTCGCGGGCAAGATCACCTGCTTATCAAATATTTCGTGGATAACTTCTTCATGCCGCAGCATGTCATGCGGGTTCGGCTCAAAGTTTTTGTCTTTGATCCATGACACAACGGCCGCCGCTTCCGCCCCGCTGTAAAAAAGTGAGCACCGTCCTCGTTCAACGCCTTCAGGGCGGACCGTGAGCCCGTCCTTGCGTCGGATAAATCCATAAAGCGCCAACTGTTTTGACATGCAGCAATCGTATCGCCGCACAAATGGAATGTCAATATATGTAGTAGTAAACCGAGCAAAACCACCCAAGATATGGGGTAGGTTTGAGCTAATCTCAAACTGATCGGGTCGGTGGCGGGAGGCGCAAAAGTCTTCTCCGGACGGAGCCGTTCGCGCGCGGCCTAAGGGTACGCGCGCTCACTCCTTTGCGCTCCTCGGCGGGGACGCCTCGTCGCGCAAAAAGTCCTGCGAAGACTTCAGCGCCTCCCGCCACCTAGCTCACGGTTTTGAGACCGTTCAAGCCTACCCCATATCTTGCGCGATTTTGCTCTAAAGAGAGCGGGGAGACACAGCCTGATCGAATTAAATTATTTTCGGTGGTAATCGTCGGCGAAGCGGACGATATCATCCTCTCCAAAATAGTCGCCGAGTTGGACTTCGACGAAGATCAACGGTTCGGTGCCGTTGTTTTGGATGCGGTGCTTGGTTTTGGCGGGAATCGCGATCACCGTGCCGACCGCGACCACGATTTCTCTATCGTCCAAGGTGACGATGCCCTCGCCCGCGACGATCGTCCACTTTTCGGCGCGGCGATGGTGTAGTTGATAACTCAGGCGGTGGCCGGGATTGACCTCGACGCGTTTAACCTGAAAAGTTTTTTCGATATGAAGCACCTGGTAGTTGCCCCAGGGCCGTGTTTCACCTTTTAACAAAGTAGTGCTCCCGCAGGTACTTGAGTTCCGAGATGGATTCGCGAATATCAGTGAGCGCGCGATGTTTTTCTTTTTTTGCATGTACCGCTTAGTGTGAGGGTACCAGCGCTGAACGAG
>JAGVCY010000053.1 GCA_020058965.1 Candidatus Omnitrophota bacterium
CACCAGCCTTGTCGTTTACGGAATCGCTAGCGCCATCTGGCGGTCGCGCCCGCTAGCCAACCATCCGTTGCGAACGCACGCGGGGACCTTGAGTCTTCTGTCAGGACTGTTATTTTTGTGCCATCCGATCCAAACATCGGCCGTGACCTACATCTATCAGCGCATGATCGTCATCGCGACGCTTTTTCATGCGATGGCTTTGTATGGGTATTTGCGCGCTCGGGTGGACGGCCGACGCCCGTATTGGGCGCTGTTCGCGTCGGCGGGCATTCTGGCCTGCTTCACCAAGCAGGTGAACATGAGCCTGCCTTTTACCGTGCTGTTGACAGAGATCGCGTTTTGTTCGGAATCCATTGGAGGGTTTTTTAAAAAAGGGATCCGATTTTTACCGCTCGCGGCGGTTCCAGCGGGACTTTATATTTGGATGATCAAGCCGGATTTTACGCGACTGTCGCTGAATACGCTAAAAGGGCTTTATCCTCTGAATATCAATTCTCAAATGGGCTGGGGCGAATGGATTCCGACGCAGATCAATGTCATGAGGACTTATTTGCGGCTCCTGGTTTTTCCGATGAATCAGACACTCGACTACGATTATCCAACGGCACATGGTTTTTTTGAGCCGGCGGTATTGGTTTCGTTGGCGGTGTTGGGAGCGCTATTGGGACTTGCCGTCTGGTGCTGGCGGCGGCACCGCGTCTTCTCGTGGGGCATATTTTTTATGGCGGCGGTCTTGTCGCTTGAGTTTATGGCGATCAGAGACATTATCTTTGAGCATCGGTTGTATCTCGCCATGATCGGATTTTCGATGGCGACCCCTGCGGCGATTTACGCGCTTTTGGGCGACCCCAAGAAAGCCCGCTCGGCGATCTTGATCGCGTTAACGGCGCTCGGTATTGCGGCTTATGCGCGGAACTCGGTTTGGGCGGATGAAGAGCGGTTCTGGAAAGAAGAACTGCGCCTGTCGCCTAATAAAGGAAGGCCGTATTATTCGCTCGGGGTTTATTACGCCCTGCGCGGCGAGCACGCGAAGGCAGTGCCGCTTTATCGCCAGGCGATCGCCATCTGGCCCGGGTTTGCCGACGCGTATTCAAATTTGGGGAAGTCATTGGAGGAGCTGGGTCAGACCGAAGAGTCGGTCCGATGCTACGCAAAGGCGGTCGAACTTGATCCCACCCTGCCCGAAGGTTTGAATAATTTCGGATCGGCTCTTGTGCGACAAGGCAAATACGACCAGGCGCGTCACTTATACGCCGAAGCGATACAACGCAAGCCCGATAACTTTGAAGCGTACAGCAACATGGGCTCGACCTACGCTCAACAGGGGAATTATGCCGAGGCGGAGGTTTGGTACCATAAATCGATCGCGGCCAATCCGCTGCATCCCGACGCGCAGAACAATCTCGGGTCGATACTCGGTTTGCGAAAAGATTTTGTCGGCGCGGAAAAGTGTTATCGCGAAGCCATCCGTCTGCGTCCTGATTTTTTTGAAGCGCATCACAATTTGGCGCTGTTGTGCGTTCGACAGGAGCGGTTCGATGATGCTATGAGCGAATATCAGGAAGCGGTTCGGATCCAGCCAAATTTTGCAGAGGCGCACAACAGCATTGGCTCGCTCTTCGCGCGGCAGAAAAAATATGACGAGGCTGAAAAGTTTTATCAACGCGCTCTCCAGCTTCAGCCCCAGTACACAGATGTAATGAAAAATTTGGCAAATGTTTATCTGAAAATCAACCGCACGACCGACGCCAAAGGGCTGCTCAAGCACGCGCTTCAGATCGAGCCCAAGGACACCGAAGCGCTTCGAACTTTAAAAATAGTCGAGGCGCAAGAGGATTAAGCTCCACTCATTTTTTAAATGTAATCAGATGCAGTCGTAATTGAGCTTAAATAACAGTTTACTTTTCTTTCAGTCAGTTATATACTTTGGAAAGTTATTTTAGATTTCGATGCATATGTCATTGACCAACCAGCCACACTAGGAGCCAGCATGTTGAAGAAATTTTTACCCCTGTCGCTGTTGACGCTTTTTGCCGTATGCATTTTTTCGGGATCGGCGTTTGCCGTCCAGAATGTTTCGACCGCGGATCCTACGACCACCGCGGCTAATGCCGATGGTCTGGCGAATGGAGTTAACTTTAGCGCGGATGGTATCTTAACGCTCGAAGATAACGAAACCATCGCCGCCGGTGGAATAACAACGGCGACTACAAACACGGGTACGGTACTATTTAAAGGCACAACAACTGTGAACGGCGTGGTGGGATCATCCGCCAGTGTTGCGGTGCGAGGAGTGAGCGGCGGCGCGGCGAACGAGACAGTCACTTTTGCGAACAATGTTTTTGCGACGACCACGACCGTGAGCTCCACGGGTACAATGACATTTAGCGGAAATCTGACGGGAACGACCGTTAATTTTGACGCCAATGGTAATGTTCGTTTGGAGGACGGCAAAACGCTGACCGCGGCTGTGACTACCGACACCAACAACACGGGCTCGTTGTCATTTTTGGGTGATGGTTCGATGGTTGGCCAGGTGGGAACGAGCGCGCTCAAAGTTTCTTCCATCACAGGCGGCGTGGCCGGTAAACAGGTCGTGTTTTCGAATGATGTATTCGCCACCAACACCTATGTCGCGCAGACGGGTACTTTGACATTCAATGGCGATGTGACCAGTGCCATTAACTTCAATGATAATGGATTGGTCCAATTTGCCGACGGAGCCGATATCACCGGCGGAATCACCACTTCAACCACAAATACCGGATCGGTCACATTTAAAGGATCTTCATCGATCACCTCTACGACTGCAATCGGTACCACTAACTCGCTAGCTTCCGTCACAGTTGAAGGTGGCACAGTAACCCTGAATAGTGGAACCACATACGGTGTCAGAACCACCTATGTTCGGACGAATACGGCCACTGGCGCGAATGGAACATTGAAGCTGGGTCAGAACAGCACGCTGACGGGTATTGTCCGTGTCACCGATGACCCCGGCGTTTCCGGCTCTAGCGCATTTGATGTCGATGCATACCGAGCGACGGTTACCGATAACTTCGAGGTTGCATCTGGTGCCACTCTCAGAACGACTGTCACAACATCGGGCGCCTCATCCACAACCGCTGGTTTGGTGAATGCGCTTGGAACAACGACCATCAGCACAGGATCGATTCTTGATGTAAATGTGCAGACGAATTATGTGTCAAATGGCACTGTTTACATGGTTGTTGATGGTAATGGCACCGCGGTCGGAATTCCTGGGACTGTGACCGATAACAGTGCCACGCTGTCATTTGCAGACTCCCTCAACGGCGCTAATGACCTCATCATGACCGCGACCCGCGCGAACCTGGGTACGCTGGTTGCAGCGGATCCCAACGCTAGCGCAGTCGGTGCTTCCTTGAATGGATTCAGCACCGGCGCGACGGGTGATATCGCGCTTGTCATCGCGAATATTGATACCTTGGGCACGACTCAGCAGGTCACGGACGCGTTTAATCAACTTGACCCGGGTATGGACGGCGGCATCAACCAGGCGAGCTTTAACTCGACTGGCGGTTCGCTCAATACCATCACGACCCGTTTAGGCAACGCGCGAGACGGCGTGGTGAACGGCGGGGGCCAGAACGGAATCTCATCGGGTGATGAATTTACGGAAGCGGGCGTTTGGTTACAGGGCTTTGGTGCCTACGGTGACCAGGACAACTCAGGTGGTATTTCAGGTTACACGGCGGGAACTTGGGGCATGGCGGGAGGCGTTGACTGGAAGTCCAGCGAGCGGACTCGCCTCGGTCTCAGCTTTGCTTACTCCCAGAGCAACATCGATTCCAACGACGACCTCTCCGGCACCGATGTGGACGGCTACCAAGGCACCTTGTACGGAAGTTACGAAGGGGAGCCCTGGTATGTCGATGCGATGTTCGCCTTTGGCTGGAATGTCTATGACGGTTCCCGCCAGATTGCGTTTGCTGGGATCAATCGGCAAGCGACCCAGGACTACGACGGTCAGCAGTACTCAACGAAGTTCACCTTCGGCTATCCTTTTGCGATTGCCGAACAGTGGAACCTCGTTCCGATCGTCAGCTTGTTCTACTCGCACTTGAGCTTGGACGGCTTCACCGAAACCGGCGCCGACTCACTGAATTTGATCGTGGCCGACCAGGGCTATGATTTCCTTCAGCAGGGACTTGGAGCTAAGGTCGAAGGCAGTATCATGGATGACCAGGGTTATAAATGGGTTCCGGAGTTCCATGCACTCTGGCTCTATGACTACATTGGTGATCAGGCCTCAACGACATCGACCTTTGCGGCCGGCGGCAATTCCTTCAGCACGAATGGATTGGATCCTGAGCAGTCGACTCTGAACGCGGGCGCGGCTCTGACACTCTACACGAGCGAAGCGGCCAGCATCAACTTCAGATACGACTTCGATTACCGTTCGGATTACACCGGTCACGGCGGCAGCGTGACGGTCCGGTACGAGTACTAGAACTACCTAGGCGGTTTGCATTGAACGGCCCGGCGGAGAAGACTTTCCGCCGGGTCGTTTTATTTTTGGTATGTCTCTGTTTGTCGGGTTGCGCGACGGCCAGTTACGCGATCAATCCCCGGAGCGGAGCTGACGCCATAGCCCAATCCGCGGGACTTAAAAAGCAATATATTTCCGAGGGTATATTTACGCTTTTAAGCTATTCCCGAATCAGTGATCCGGGAGGGCCGATCATGATTTACATCGAAGGGGACGGCTTGGCCTGGAAAGGCCGCAATCAAATCTCGGGAGACCCCACGCCACTTCATCCGATGCTCTTGCGCCTAGCCGGACAGGACTCCGCCGAGAATGTCGTGTACCTCGCGAGGCCGGGACAATACCTGGCCGGAGACGCGCTTCGCTTGATTAGCCCAGATTACTGGACGAGTCGGCGATTCACTGAAGAAGTTATCGCGGCGATGAGTTTCGCAATTGATTATTGGAAGCAGTCCGCGAATGCGTCAGGCATTGATCTGGTAGGTTATTCAGGGGGAGCAACGGTGGCTGTTCTGACGGCGGATCGGCGAAGCGATATTCGAAGCATTCGAACGATCGCGGGAAATCTGGACCCTATTGGTGTGAATCAATTTCATCAGGTG
>JAGVCY010000140.1 GCA_020058965.1 Candidatus Omnitrophota bacterium
ACGGTTTGGATGTGCTGAAGTTTTATCTTCGGGAGAAGGGCGGTTTTTTCTGCGAGAGCGTTCAGGGTGAGTTCTACCCCGGGAGCGATCACGCCGCCGATGTACTCGCCCTTGCCGTTCACGATGTCAAAAGTAGTGGCGGTACCGAAGTCGACGACGACACAGGGGCGCTTGAATTGATTCCAGGCGGCCCAGGCGTTGACGAGGCGATCCATGCCGACTTGTTTCGGGAAGCGAGTCTTGTTGGCGATCGGGACTTTGCGGTCGCGACCTAACAGGATGACGCGGGTGCCCAGTACTTTTTGAATCGCCGCTTCGAGCGGAGCGTTCACCTTGGGAACGACGCTGCAGACGATGGATGCTTCAAGCTTTTCTCTGTAGCGTGCGAAGGGCTTGAGAGACGCGGCTGTGAAGGTCTGGGTCAGCACGCGATGGCGGCGAATGAGCTTCTTTCCTTCAAACAAACCGAAGGAGATGCTGGTGTTGCCAACATCGATGGCGAGGATCAATTTTTTTTTCCTCGAATGGTTTCGATCAACTCGTATCCGAGTAGAGCCAGGCCTCCAACAATGGCCATTGCGGCTTTGTTTCTTAAGAAGGCTCCATCCTCCAAAATGACCCAGGCTATAATTCCACTCGAAATGGCGATTAGGCCTAGCGAAATTGTATAAAGCCTTCTAGATTTCATATTTATTCTCTCCTCAGGTTTTTCACAAAACAATATCTCCAGATAAAACACGTTTTAGACCGGACTTCGTTTTTACTATCAGAGCGCCCGAAGGGTCTATGTTTTGGGCGATGCCTTGGACGGAGTGGTTCATGGTGGTGACCTTGATTAACTTTCCTTTGACGGCGCTGCGTTGGTTCCAGGCGGCGCGGGTTTTATTCCACGCGGCTCCGGTGACCTGGCCCAAACGGACTTCCAGCCGGCTGAGGAGATTCGCTGTCAGCGCATTTCGGTCAAAATCCTTGCCGGACTCCAGTTTAAGCGATGTCGCCTGCGGCGGCAAATCGACCTGGGCGGAGTTCACGTTGATTCCGATTCCCAGGATGACGCATTCCACCCGGTCGGCCTCGGCGACCATCTCGGTCAGGATGCCGCATATCTTACGCCCTTTGCCCCCGATCAAAAGGTCATTAGGCCATTTAATCCGGACGCCGTCTATGCCGGCATCTTCGAGGGTTTCGGCGACGGCAACCGCCGCGGCGAGCGTCAGCTTGGAAACCTCTGCGAGCTCAAGTTTGGGCCGAAGAATGACTGAGAGATATATGCCTTTTCCGGCGGGTGAGTTCCAGACGCGACCCAGACGGCCGCGGCCGGCGGTTTGCGTTTCGGCAAGAATGGCCTGGCCGTGCGGCGCGCCCTTGCGGCCCATATCCAGCGCGACGCGATTGGTGGAGTCCGTGGTGGGAAAAATAAAGATGCGGCGACCGAGCGCGCGCGTTTTAAGGTTAAAGCGGATCTCTTCAGGGACCAGCCGCTCAGGAAGTCCGGTCAGCCGGTAGCCGAGATGCGGTACGGCTTGAATTTCGTAGCCCACCTCTTCCAGATCCTTGATTTTTTTCCAGACCGCGCTTCGGCTCATGTCTAGCGTACGGGCAATTTCTTCACCGGAGATGTGGCTGCCGGGGGCGTTTTTAAGAAGGGCGATCAGAAGATCGTCGGAATTCAGGTCGGGTTCTTTGGGTGTTTTCATTTGCTGGGCTCGCTCAGGCGCTTTCCGCGCGGGTCGTATTTTTTCTTCGGCTTGTAGTTGCCGTCGCCGTCGCCCCGCTTCCACTCGCCTTCCTTGGATTCGGGACCGAAGAAGCGTTTTTTCATGTCGTTGATCCGGTCGCGCAGCAGGATGGCTTTTTCAAACTGAAGGTTTCGGGACGCCTCGTCCATCTGGCGCTCAAGCTCGTCGATGATCTCGACCTTCTCGAGTTTTTCTTCATCGAGGCCGGCGGCCTCCTGGATGATGTCCCGAATTTTTTTGATGCCTTCGATCCCTTCGCTGATTTTTTTACTGATGCCTTGGGGAGTGATGCCGTGTTTTTGATTGTAGGCGGTTTGAATTTGGCGGCGGCGGACGGATTCGTCCATCATTTTATTCATGGAATCCGTGATCCGGTCCGCGTATAGAATCACATGGCCATTGATATGACGCGCGGCACGGCCGGCCGTTTGGATCAGCGACGTGGAGCTGCGCAAAAAACCCTCCTTGTCCGCGTCCAGGATCGCCACCAGCGAAACCTCCGGAAGGTCCAGTCCTTCGCGGAGCAGGTTGATGCCGACCAGCACATCAAATTCATTTTTTCGCAGATCACGCAAAATCTCGACCCGTTCGATGGCGTCGATCTCCGAGTGAAGATACTTGGCGCGAAGCCCCCGGTCCGCTAAAAATCGCGTCAAATCCTCCGACATCCGCTTGGTCAGCGTCGTGACCAGCACGCGCTCGTTTTTCGCGGCCCTCCGGATCACTTCCTCGATCAAATCGTCGATCTGTCCTTTGGTGGACCGAATTTCGATTTCAGGGTCCAGAAGCCCCGTCGGGCGGATCACCTGCTCCACGACTTTGCCGCTCACCTCCGCTTCGTACGGTCCCGGCGTCGCGGATATAAAAATCGCCTGCGGGATCAATTTTTCGAATTCTTCAAATCGAAGCGGGCGGTTGTCGAGCGCGGACGGCAGGCGGAAGCCGTAATCGACGAGTGTTTGTTTGCGCGCCTGATCCCCGTTAAACATCCCGCGGACTTGGGGAAGCGTCGCGTGGGATTCGTCGATCACGAGCAGATAATCTTTTGGAAAATAATCGAGCAGGCAGTACGGTCGGCTGCCCGCCGCGCGGCCGGATAAAAATCGGGAATAATTTTCGATGCCGGAACAATAACCGAGCGCGCGCATCATTTCGATGTCGTATTTGACGCGCTGGCCGATGCGCTGGGCCTCGATGAGCTTGTGTTGTTCGGTGAAGCGCTGAACCTGCGCGTCAACTTCCTGCTCGATCAACTGGATCGACGACTCGATCCGCTCCTCCGTCGTCACAAAATGCTTGGCGGGGTACACGGCCGCCGCATCCAGCTCCTGGATCACCTCGCCGGTAACCGGATCCAGGATCTGCAGAGATTTGACGGTGTCGAATTCCAGGTTGAAGCGGATCCCCCGTTCTTCATAGGCCAGGAACACATCGACCGTATCGCCCTTCACCCGGAAGGTCCCCCGCTTCGGCTCAATGTCGTTCCGCGTGTACTGAATTTCGATCAGGCGCTTCAGCAGCGCGTCCCGGTCCAACGCGTCACCGACTTTGACCACGATCAGGAGTTTAGCGTAATCCTCGGGCGTGCCCAAGCCGTAAATACACGAAACGCTCGCGACCACGATGCAGTCCCGCCGCGAAAGCAGCGAGCTCGTCGCGCGCAAGCGCAGTCGGTCAATGTCTTCGTTGATCGCGGAATCCTTCTCGATGAAGGTGTCGGTCGTCGGCACATACGCTTCGGGCTGATAATAATCGTAGTAGCTGACGAAGTACTCCACCGCGTTTTTTGGAAAAAATTCTTTGAGCTCCGAGTAAAGCTGAGCCACGAGCGTCTTGTTATGCGAAATAACCAGCGTGGGCTTGTTGATGGCGGCGATGACATTCGCGACGGTGAAAGTTTTTCCGGAACCGGTCACACCGAGCAGCGTGTTGAACTTTTTGCGACTGGCGAGATCAGCGAGAAGTGTGGCAATGGCCGCGGGCTGATCGCCGGCGGGCTTGAAGTCTGATACAAGTTCAAAGTTCATGCGGCCGGCAGCAAATTGAGCGAAATATCTACGGCTTTAACGGAATGCGTGAGCGCACCAACGGAGATGCGCTCGACGCCGCAGGCTGCGTAGTCGGCCACGGTGTCGAGGGTCACGCCGCCCGAGACTTCGAGCGGAATGAAGATTTTTTTAGACTTCCTGAACTTGACCGCCTCACGGACGCCGTCGATGGTGAAGTTGTCGAGCA
>JAGVCY010000081.1 GCA_020058965.1 Candidatus Omnitrophota bacterium
AGATAGGAGCTGCCGGCGATCACCTCCAGCCTGTCCTCGCGGCGGCCGTCGGCGGCGAAAATGTCACCGAGATCATTGACGGCCGCGAACGGTATTCGGTGAATGTGCGTTACCCGAGAGAATTTCGCGAGGACATCGATCAAATTTCGCGTGTCATGGTCCGCACGCCCAACGGAGGGGAACTGCCCGTTTCGTATTTTGCCAAGGTGGCTTTGGCCGCCGGCCCCGCGATGATCCGCAACGAAAACGGCATGCTCGCGGGATATGTGTATGTCGATATTACCGGCCGCGACATCGGCGGCTATGTGGACGAAGCCAAAAAGGCGGTCGCCGCGAGCGTGCACATGCCGGAAGGGTACGCGCTGGTTTGGAGCGGTCAGTACGAAAACATGATCCGCGTCCGCGAGCGGCTCAAGGTCGTCGTGCCGATGACGCTTGTGATCATCATGATGCTGTTGTACTTCAACACCAAATCCTGGGTAAAAACCTGGATCGTGCTGCTGGCGGTGCCGTTTTCGCTGATCGGCGCGGTGTGGATGATCACTTTTTTGGGTTACAACATCTCGATCGCGGTCTGGGTCGGGATGATCGCGCTCATGGGACTGGACGCCGAAACGGGCGTGTTCATGCTGATGTATTTGGATCTGGCCATAGATGAAGCCAAAAGAAAAGGGAAGCTCACCACGAAGATCGAGCTCGAAGACGCCATCATCCACGGTGCCGTCCGCCGCATCCGCCCCAAGCTCATGACCGTTCTCGCTGCCATGCTCGGCCTGCTCCCGATCCTCTGGGGCCACGGCGCCGGCTCCGACCTCATGAAGCGCGTCGCCGCCCCCATGATCGGCGGCCTCGCCACTTCCTTTATATTAGAACTTCTCGTCTACCCCGCCCTCTACTCCCTCTGGAAATCCAAAAAGCAAAACATTTCTTAATCGAGCCGCTCTGTATTTAGCGAGTGATAAGCCCGTCCTTAAACCTTGTGGGGGCTGTCTGCGTAGGACTTCTGGAAGTCCGATGCGTCCCCGCATCGGACGGACAGGGAGCTCGCCGCGCCTCGTCTTAGACAGCGCGCGAGCGGCTCCGTCCGCAGCAGACAACCCCCACAAGGTTTAAGGACAGGGTTAGAGTGAGCGGCTTTTTACAGAGTCGGCGAGATCGGAGAGGGATTTTTCGGTCGTTTCGAAGTCGATACAGGCGTCGGTGATGCTTTGGCCGTATTTGAGGGGTTGGCCGGGGACGAAGTCCTGACGGCCGGCGACGAGATGACTTTCGATCATGACACCTAAAATCTGATTGGAGCCGTCGCGCACCTGATCGGCGACCGAGCGCAGGACCAACGGCTGGTTGTTGTGATTTTTGCTCGAATTGGCATGACTGGCGTCCACCAGCACCCGCGGGTTGAGCTTGGCGGCGGTGAGCTTTTCGGACGCGGTGTTGATGCTGACGGGGTCAAAGTTGGGTCCTCCGGCTCCGCCGCGCAGGACGATGTGGCAGTGAGGATTGCCCATCGTGCGTATCACCGAAACCCGCCCCTCCTCATCCACGCCCGTAAAGCTGTGAGGATGGCTCGCGGACTCAATCGCGTTAATCGCCGCGGTCAGACTTCCATCCGTACCGTTCTTGAACCCTACCGGCATTGACAGTCCCGACGCCATCTCTCGGTGTGTTTGGCTCTCTGTCGTGCGCGCGCCGATCGCGGCCCAAGAAATAAGGTCGGCGATATAGGGCGGGGTCACGGGGTCAAGCGCCTCGTTCGCGGACGGGATCCCAAGTTGGGTGAGATCGAGCAAAAGCTTGCGCGCCATTGGCAGGCCGCGCGCCACATCGCAGGTTCCGTCGAGGTTTGGATCGTTGATGAGGCCTTTCCACCCGATCGTCGTCCGAGGTTTTTCGAAGTAGACCCTCATCACGAGCATCAACTGTTTTTTATACTTTTCTCTAGCGGCCGCCAGGCGAACGGCATACTCGAGCGCGGCCTTGGTGTCGTGGATCGAGCACGGCCCGACGACGACCAGCAGGCGCTTGTCTTGTCCCGACAAAATATTGATCACTTCCTCACGCCATCCGGCCACGGACCGCGAAAGCTCTTCTGAAAGGGGGAGCAGCTTCCGCACGGCCGCGGGCGACGGCAGGGGCTCAATGGACGAAACGCGCAGGTTGTAGGTCTTCATAGGTGTTTGGATTATAAGTGTCATAAGAGTATAATTCAAGCCAAGTTTAATCAGGCTGTGAAAAAGTAAATAACCAAATGAAATTATCCAATCCAAACTTTCAAGCGGATCAAAGTTTAGGCGATTACATTCGGCTCAAGCTGAGCTACATGGGTCTTGAAGTCCCGATGGGTGACGATGAGGCCAAAACCGAACTGCTTAAGCTCGCCGGTCCGCTTTTTCGAAGCCATCTCGAGCAGGACCGTTTTTCGGAACATGCATTGTGTCCGGCTGACCGGAGAATTCAGGATTTTTTAGACGCCTATCTCGCCGACGGCAAAACAAAACCATCGATGGACGACGCGGCCGCCAAGCTGACGACCCAAACCTTCATCTTGGATCGCGCGGGTATGGCCCGCATCATGTCCCTTCCGTCCGACAGCAATGAATTTCATTCCGAAATCATCGACTCTTATCGCATCCGCCAGGGTGTTTTGCACAATCCGCGGAATGACCGGCGCACCACTCAAGGAGTGTTTCATATCGCCGAAGGCGGCTTGTCGATCCCGGACGACAAGATCGCGGTGCCCAAAGCCGTGTTCGCCCGGCTTTTGACCGAAGCGATGCGGCCGCCCGCCGAGCTTTTGCGCCTGCCGTTCACATCACACCAACCCAAGCCGGCCGAACTATTTGTATCGCTCCTCCTCCGTCCGGTCATCTGCCCGGAGGTCCCCGGATTTATCAGCCAAAAGTCCATGGAGATCCGGTTTTTTGCCCCCGGAAACCTGGTGAGCAACCTCGACTTCGTCGAAACAATTTTTGGCAACGGCGGAGATCCGCATGTTGCGGAACATGACGCCGGCCGCGACATCGAACATTGGTCCGGCCACACCGGATGTGTTGTATTGGCGCCTCACCTGATCCACTTCACCAAAAAAGAGCTCGGGCTTCCGGAATACGGCAAGGCGACCGAACGCCAGCGGCGCGACGGCATGTGCTGGAAGGACGCGGCCGAAAAGTACAACGGCGGTAACGCGTTCAAGATCACTTGCCGGGACAGCCGCGGCGTGATCGTCACGGTGATCGCTGACAATTATTTTGGCTACTGCAAAAAAGAAGTCAAAACTCAAATGAGCTTTGCCGCAAATCTCTTCGGCCTGTGCGAGGAAGAACACTCCGGCGGCGCGCTCACCTTTGCCAGCTACGATCTGGGAGAAGAGTTCAGTATGGAGCAGCACATGTCGCGCAGCCGCAACACGCTGGACGATCTTCTCAAATTGTACGGCTCCCGGATTGATGTCAAACCCGAAGGTCACGGGATAGACCGCGAAATGCCCGAAATTATATTCGTGCCCGAAGACGCGCGCTTCAATCTACAAGAACAGTCCATCAGCTGGAATCGCGGTGGCAAGGATCGGCGGATCAAACTGCTGGCCGGCCGTTTTTACCTGCTGCCATCCGGGTACAAAGTGCATATCAAAAAGCAGACCGGCGGCTACGCGTGGCATCTGATCGGCACGGTCCCGGAAGGCGTTCTTTGTCACAAGCCGTGCACGGTTTCGGGCGGAGGGAAGTCAGAGATCTCAAAAGCCATTGTGGACGCGATGATCCAGGGGCCTGTGTTTGTCGCGGAGTTCCAACGGGATATGGATGCGGTCGAGGAACTGCTTCAGCGGGATTATTCGGGTCGTTTTCGAGAGGGGATCTATGGCGGAAAACGGCGCGTGAGCCGGCCGATCCTCAGCCCCGAACGGTCGCTGGGATCCGTGATCAAGTTGTTCACCGTGTCGGAAGAATACACCGACGAATACAACAACTGGCTCCGGGCGACGTCGGATTTCATCAAAGAAATTTTGTTTTGTGTGAAGCGGTTCTACCGGCCTGCCTGGGGCGCGGATTGGCGCAGTCACTTTTCGGTCGATCTCGTCAACGGCCACCCGGGCCACGAACTCAAGTTCAACAACCGCAAGCTGATCGCCAACTATCTTCGCGTCGGCCGCGAAAAAGACGGGTCCTGGCGTATCTTCCGGGTGCGCACCGATTTTACCGCGTCGCAAAAAATCCAGGCGGCCGACGACATCACCGCCTCCGTGACGGTGCCGCGCGGCGCGCTGGAATTTCTCAATCCCGATTACACCAATCCCAGCTTCAAGATGATCCAAAATTGCGAAAATTATCTTTTTCAACGGCCGGACGACGCCGTGTATCGCGGTTTTGACAAGCAGACCGAAGCTGATCTGGCGACGCCAGGTACTTTTATTTCTAATTTTGAGCCGCTGGGACCCGCTCAGGTGCAGGAAATTGTCGAAGACGCGTCGCATTTTGAAGAATACTCCGCGCCGATGAAGCAGCTGCTGTCGGATTTCGCGGCGCAGGCGCGGGCCGGGGACTTTGTCGTGTCGTCCGCGCATTCGCGCATCGTGGACGGCAAACCCACCAAGAACCCGCGCTACCTTCAGAAGCGCCCGGACCATATTCATCTTCAAAAAAATTACTTGGCCGCGCTCGGCACGCGTCTCAGACGACTCGCGCCGCTGGACAAGCCGATCCATTTCCCGGTGAACGCGGTCGTTCCGGGCCGCCGCAACAACCCGCCGGACGCCAAGAACGGCATTCCCGCGCTGGCGGTTTATAACCCGATCCACTATCAGGAACTGCCGGAACTTTTTATGGATTTTATCTCGTCGCTCACCGGCAAGTCGCCGTCCACGACCGGCGCGGGGTCGG
>JAGVCY010000052.1 GCA_020058965.1 Candidatus Omnitrophota bacterium
ATCGTTCCCGCCGCTGACCGGCCGGCGTCTGCCCCCGCTTCTGGCCTCGTCGCCCCCATGCCCATTTCCAGACCCATCGCGCCAGCAGCCCAACAGGTGGTTATTCCCACAAAAGAGCGTGTTGCCGCGCCAGCTTCTGCTTCTGCTTCGGCTCCCGCTCCGGCGATGAGGATGGTCGGGTGGATCGGATTTTTTGTCCTAGCCCTAGCTGGGGTTGTTTTAGGAATTTTTAGATATCGCAGGCAGCAATTCACGCCAAAAACGCCGCCGCGCGTTTATCCGATGGGCGACAATCCGGCCGCATTCAACCCCAAGGCGTTGGTCAAATCGTTGGAAAAAGGCACTAAAAAGTCACCGACCGAGGCGCCGAAGGGCAAGGAGAGAGGACTTTTGGACTAATGGCTCAAATACTCGCGGTGATCAATCAAAAAGGAGGGACTGCCAAAACCACCACTTCCGTGGCTCTGGCCGCGCAATACGCCCATGCGGGCAAGCGCGTTCTTCTCATTGATGTGGATCCGCAGGCCAACGCAACGCTGGCATTCGGGGTAGACGCGGCGGCTCTACAACAATCCGTCTATGATGTTCTGGTGCGTGAGGTTCCGCTGGACGAAGTGATCGTTTCAACACATATCTCCAAACTGCATTTGGCGCCTGGGCATGTGAATCTTTCGAGGACGGATATTAACCTGGCGGATCGGGAGCGGAAGCAATTTAGACTCAAAGAAGCGATCGCCAAATCCGTGCACCGGTACGATCATGTGATCATCGATTGTCCGCCCTCTTTCGGCCTGCTGCCGGTGAACGCGCTCGTCGCCGCCGAGGCGGTTATCATACCGCTGGCGCCGCAGTACTTTGCGCTGGAGGGGCTCAAACAGGTCCAAGTGTCCATCGAAAGCATCCGCAAGGAGCTGAATCCGGCTCTCAGGATCGCCGGGATTTTATTTTGTTTGGTCGATCGCCGTTTGAAGATCACCGTGCCGGCGATGGACATGGTGCGGGCACATTACCAGGGGCAAGCGTTAAATACGATCGTTCATATGTGCGCCAAGGTCAACGAATCGCATCTGGCCGGACAGACTATTTTTGAGTACGCTCCGGACTGCACTGCCGCGATCGAGTACACCGCTTTGGCGGAGGAAGTGGTCCAACGCATGAATTCAAGATCACCCGAAGCGCAAATTTCCGAATCCAAGCCGTCATCCAAATCCGATACTTTTTGGCATGACCGCTTTAAACGCGCCTTTTTAGCGAACCAATAGACGGCCGCCTCCTCATGATCCATCATAAGCACGGACGGTTTCAGACCCTGCTTTTAGCGGTCACGCTGGGAATTTCTTTTCTTTATTGTTTTCCCCTGTACAAAGACCCGATCATCTATTTCCCGCGGCTCAAGCTGATCGACATGCTTTATGAGCAGCAATACGCAAGCCGTACTGCCGAAAGGCGGGCAGCGGAGCTCAAGGACATCGTCATTATCGGCTTGGATGATGACTCCTATAAAAAAGTTAATGTCGCTTGGCCCTGGGGCCGAGATATTTTTGCCCAATTGATCCAAAATATTAGTGAAATGTCTCCCGGGGTGATCGCCATGGATTTTTCATTCGTTGGAAAAAGCCGCGATCCCAAGGCGGACGAAGCACTTGCGCAGGCGGTTCAGAAAAGTGGGAACACGATCATGCCCTCGTATTTTAACGACAAGCAGATCTTTGTACCGCCATTGAAGATCATCGCAGAGGCTGCTCGTGCCTCCGGTTTTATCACCAAACCGATCGACATAGACTCTGCGGTTCGACGCGTGAAGGTCATCATCCAAAATACCGGCGGGGTTGAATCCGTCAATTCCTTCGCAGCTGAAGCGGTTTACGCTTGGGCGGGCGGTCGGGCAAAGGACCATGTCCATCGCAAAGGCGAGTGGATTTATTTGGACCGGATCCGCGGCGCGGCATCCGAGTTGAATTCCGGATCAGTGTGGGGACCGCCTGCCAAAGTATGGGCGGATTACCGCAATCGAATCCGCCTCTCTTACCGCTACAAGCCCAAGGATTTTACTTACATCCCATTTTGGAAGGTTCTCGCCCATCAGGTTCAACCGGATGAGATCAAGGGAAAAATTGTCCTGGTGGGCCCCATCAGCCCCATTTTTCATGACACGCACCGCACGCCGTTCGGCGGAATGAACGGAGTCTATGTCAACGCCAACGAAATTATGATGTTAAAAAACAGCGACTTCATTCGTTGGATCTTTCCGGTGGAACACTGGGTTCCGATTTTTGCTTTAGTGATCGTATTTACGATCGTTTTTCAGTTCTTTCATTTTATTACCCGTTTTTTGGTATTCATCTCATTGGAAGTGATCATTTATTCGCTCTGCGCGTACCTTTTTATTGGCCATGGGATATTGTTGGAACCGTTTTCGCTCATGTTTATGCTTTTATGCACTTACACCATCGTGCAGTTGTATCAGGGCCTCATTACCTTCATTGAGAACACTTCGCTTCAAAAGCAGGTGTGTACGGACTCTCTCACCGGTCTCTGTGCCCATCGGCATTTGGAGACTCGTCTTGCGATCGAATTTATTCGTCATAAGGCAAATGAAAAGGAGCTGTGCTTTATCATGGCGGATGTCGATCATTTTAAAAAAGTAAACGATGTGTATGGCCATGAACATGGCAACACCGTGTTGGTCGGGGTGGCCAACGCGCTTAAAAAAAATACTCGCCGACCCGACATTGTTGCCCGGTACGGGGGCGAGGAATTCAGCGTGATTCTGCCGGAGTGTGATGCG
>JAGVCY010000255.1 GCA_020058965.1 Candidatus Omnitrophota bacterium
CTGGCTAAATTTAAAACCCCGGCATTCGATTTGAGTGCCGGGGTTTTTTTATTGGGCATTGAAAGATTGGGTTTGTGCGTGTAGACTCGTTAGGAAAGAGAGGGGATTTTAATATGAAGAATTTTTTTGGATTTGCGGCGGTGATGGCGCTTTCGGTGGTTTTGTGTGGAACGGTGATGGCGTGCGGATTGAGCGGTAAGGGCGGCTCGAAGGGAACGCACGGAACCGAGACCACCGAGGAAGCCGATAAGTAGAACCTGGATCTGCGCTGACTTAATTTAAAGTACTGGCCCCAAACATTTGGCTCGGGAGAAATCCCGGGCCATTTTTTTGTTATCATGGGGCCCTAACTTTGACCGACAACACTTGGAGCCCTCATGAAATTTAATGCTTTCGCCGCACACGCCGCCAAAAAACCGCTCAAGGCTTATTCATATGATCCTGGTCAGGTGGAGCCCAATGAAGTTGAGATCCGGATCACGCACTGCGGGATCTGTCATTCGGATGTGCATATGATCGACAACGATTGGGGAATGAGTCAGTTTCCGCTCGTACCCGGCCATGAAATTGTCGGCGTGGTCGAGGCGGTCGGAGTCTCCGTCAAACATTTAAAAAACGGACAGCGGGTCGGTGTCGGCTGGCAGGCGTCCAGCTGCGGCATTTGTGAGTTCTGCAGAACTTCCCAAGAAACGCTTTGCGCGCAGAATCAGGGCGTGATCGTCCGCCGGCACGGGGGATTCGCCGATCGCATTCAGGTCAATGCGCGTTTTGCGGTTCGCATTCCGGACGGGCTCGCGTCGGATGTTGCCGCGCCGCTTTTATGCGGCGGCATCACGGTCTATACGCCGCTTCGCAATGAAAAACTTCAAGGAAAACGCGTCGGTGTGATCGGGATCGGCGGGCTGGGGCACATGGCACTGCAATTTGCCAGTGCTTTTGGCTGTGAAGTGACGGCTTTTTCCGCCTCGGCGGACAAAAAGCGGGAAGCGCTCAAATTTGGAGCGCATCAATTTGCCAACACGACGGATCCAAAGTTTTTTCAGACGAACGCTTCAACCCAGGACATCATCATCACAACGGTCACGAAGGATCAGGACTGGAACGCGTGGATGGGTGTTCTCAAACCGCACGGCACGCTCATCGTGGTCGGCGCGACACCGGGAGCTTTGAACATCGCTCCGTTTTCCCTCATTATGGGCTACAAATCGGTGAAGGGTAGCATGATCGGCAGTCCCAAGCTCATTGACGAAATGCTCCGTTTTGCCGCGCTTCACAAGATCGGCGCCAAGATCCAAAAGCTTTCCATGGCCAAGGCAGAAGAAGGGATCCGACAGGTTCGCGCGGGCAAGGCCCGCTACCGCATCGTCCTCGAAAATCCGGCAGCCACATCCAATGTTCGAACCGGAAAACGCTCATGAGCGCCGTTCAGATCGCCTGGCTCTGGGTCGTGACCGCAGGCTTCTTGGAAGTGATCTGGATGGTGAGTTTGAAACGCTCGGCAGGGTTCACCAAATTAGGACCCTCCATTTTTACGGTTGTAGTCATGGGCTTGAGTCTTGTGCTCGTTTCGCGCGCGCTTAAATCGATCCCGATCGGCACGACCTACGCGGTGTGGACCGGCATCGGAGCGGCAGGCGGAGCGGCGATTGGAATATTGCTGTACGGAGAATCGGCCAATCCTGCGCGGATCGCCTGCATCGGACTCATTGTGGGCGGGATTTTGGGCCTTAAGCTTCTGCCCACCAACCATTAACTTTATCGAAGCACTTCACGCGATGAATCTCAAATCCTCCGACCTCATTTTGATCAATAAACTCAAAGTGCTTTGCATTGTAGGGACTTTTCCGCGTGAGCGTTTGAAAAAGCAGGCCGTTTATTTTGATCTCGAGTTGCCGTGCGACGCGGCCCGGCCCGCCCGGCGCGACGACCTGCGTGAAGCGCTTGATTACGACCGGTTGGCTCGGCGGGTTCGGGAATTTGCGGGGGGCACTAAATTCCTGCTGATCGAAACGCTCGTGGAAAATGTCGCGGCGCTTTTGCTTAAAGAATTCCAGCTGCGTAGTGTGCGGGTAACGATCTGGAAACCCGGCGCCATCAAGGATTGCCAAAACACAGGGATCTCCATCACCCGAAAGGCTCTCCGCCGATGACCTACCTGGACGCGCTGATATTTTCGGTGGTCGAGGGGATTTCGGAATTTCTTCCGATTTCCTCCACCGGGCACTTGATCCTGACTGCAAAACTACTCGACTTGCCTCAAACGGAATTTATGAAAAGTTTTGAGATCGTTATCCAACTCGGCGCGATCCTGTCGGTGCTGGTTTTGTACTGGCGCTCATTTTTGATCAGGGGGGAAGAGCTGAAGCGTGTGCTGTGCGCTTTTGTCCCAACGGCAGTTGTGGGGTTTGTGCTCTACAAGCTGATCAAAAAGCATTTAATGGCTGATTTCAATATTGTTCTCTGGGCCCTTTTTATCGGTGGAATCTTGATGATCCTTTTTGAAAAATCCAGAAAGGGTCAGCCCGATAGCGGGAAGTCCGGGATCACGAGCATCTCTTACAAAAAAGCATTTTGCATAGGTCTGATACAGGCGCTGGCAGTGATCCCGGGCGTTTCCCGCTCGGCCGCAACGATTATTGGCGGGCTGATGCTCGGCGTTGAACGGCGAACGATCATCGAATTTTCTTTCCTGCTGGCCGTACCGACGATGGCCGCGGCGACCGCGTTGGATTTGGTGAAGAGCGGCGGCGGGTTTACGGCCGATCAAGCCGGCGTGCTCATGGTCGGATTCGCGGGCTCGTTCGTTTTTGCGCTGATGAGCATCAAATGGCTGCTGGGTTTTATCAAAAATCACTCCTTTATCGGCTTCGGGTTTTATCGGATCTTCGTCGCGTGGGCGTTGTGGGTGGTTTTGGCATTTTCTCAGTCACCCACAAGTTGACAGCGCGCGCGCGTGTGCTTATAGTAAACAAACTTTTTAAGGAGAATCAACATGGGTGAATGGCTGGGACGCGGAAGAAAAGCACGCAGGGCATATGGTTTTGATGAGATCGCGCTGGTACCGGGCAATGTGACCATTAACCCCGAAGAAGTTGACAGCTCTTGGAAGCTCGGCAACAAACGCATTGCGGTCCCCATCATCGCTTCGGCCATGGATGGTGTCGTGGATGTTAAATTTGCCATTGCGATGTCCAAGCTTGGCGCGTTGGCCGCGCTCAATCTGGAAGGTGTGCAGACACGCTACGAGAATCCCGACTCTGTTTTAAGCAAGATCTCCGGTGCCAGTCCTGAAGAAGCGACCGAGATCCTCCAGTCGTTGTACCGGGTTCCCATCAAGGAAGCCCTGATCACGCGCCGCATCAAAGAAATAAAAAAAGCCGGTGGAGTCGCTGTTGTGTCCAGCATTCCGCAAAAAGCGGAAAAGTACGGTCGCATCGCGCAAGCCGCGGGCGCAGATGTTTTTATCGTGCAGTCGACCGTTTCGACCGTGAAACATATTTCCACCAAATATCAAACGCTCGACCTCAAGAAATTCATTTCTGGAATGAAGATTCCCGTTATCGTCGGAAATTGTGTGACCTATCAAACTACGCTTGAGCTCATGGAAACCGGCGCCAGCGGAATTTTGATCGGCGTCGGACCCGGAGCTGCCTGCACCACGCGCGGCGTTCTCGGGATGGGCGTCCCTCAAGCCACGGCTATTTGCGACGCGGCCGCCGCTCGTGATGAGCATTTTAAGCGCACGGGTCGGTACATTCCGATCATCGCCGACGGCGGGATGTCCACCGGCGGTGATATTTGCAAGGCATTTGCCTGTGGTTCCGACGCAGTCATGGTCGGATCCGCCTTCGCGAAGGCCAAAGAAGCACCCGGGCGCGGTTATCACTGGGGCATGGCCACGCCTCATGCAAACTTGCCCCGCGGCACCCGGATCAAGGTCGGTATCACCGGTTCGCTCGAGCAGATCATGTTCGGGCCGGCCGGACTTGATGACGGTACACAGAACCTCGTGGGAGCCCTGCAGACCTGCATGGGCAATGTCGGCGCTCGAACCATCCGTGAACTGCAAAGCATCGATCTCGTGATCGCTCCCGCGATCAAAACCGAGGGCAAGGTGTATCAGCAGGCGCAACGCCTAGGGATGGGCAAGTAACTCTTTCGTTCTGCATCGCGTGGGGAGGATACGCCTCTTCGCGCAATGATTGCGGCAAGGCGCCGCAAAAGCGCTCCGAGTCGTATCCTCCCCACGCGATGCGCTCTCAATCGGCTGAGATGAGAGCGAGGGGGCTCGTTGACTCTCCCCGAGAGAGATTCTATAATCTCATCTCATTTCTCTTCCTAGAGTTTTAACTTTTTTTAACAGAACTTAGAACCCAAGGTTTACCGTGATCCACGCTCAACGCCCCAAGCCGATGCAGCTCATTTCCGAAATTGCCCGATCCGTGGGTATTCGCGAGGACGAACTTTCCGCATATGGCCCGCACAAGGCCAAGGTGTCGCTTGCGCTCTTGGATCGAATGGTGGGAAAGCCTTACGGGCGCTTGATCTGCGTGTCGGGCATTAATCCGACCAAGCAAGGCGAAGGAAAAACCTGCACTTCGATCGGTTTAACTCAGGGATTGGGTCAGATCAAGAAAAAAGCAATTCTATGTCTTCGCGAACCTTCTCTCGCTCCGTTCCTTGGCAATAAGGGTGGGGCGACCGGCTCCGGCATGGCGCAAGTTCTGCCGCAGGAGGACATCAACCTTCACTTTACCGGCGACATTCATGCGGTTGAACTGGCTACGAATCTTTTGGCCGCGGCGATCGACAATCACCGCCACCATGGGAACAAGCTTAAGATCGACGAGCATCAGGTTTTTTGGCGCCGCTCGCTCGATATCTGCGACCGTCAGTTGCGGGAAGTGATCGTCGGCGCCGCCAAGGAAAGCCACGAAGAAAAGTACAAGACTCCCTTCGAGATCACACCCGCGAGCGAAGTCATGGCAATTCTGTCTCTATCCACGTCTCTTGCCGACTTGAAACAACGGCTCGGCGATATTTTGATCGGACTGAATACGGATGGCCAGCCGGTTCATGCGCGGGAGCTCAAGGTTGCGGGTGCGATGACCGCGTTGTTAAAAGACGCACTCCAACCGAATCTGGTCCAAACCACCGAAGGTCAAGCCTGCTTCGTGCACACCGGCCCTTTCGCCAATGTTTCGCATGGAAACAACTCCCTGACGGCGACCATGATGGGGCTGAAGCTCGGACAGTATGTTGTGACTGAGTCCGGATTTGGAACGGACCTGGGGATGCAGAAGCTTTTTGATGTCGTCCTTCCGAACGCGCCTGAGATCAAGCCCAGCGTTGTGGTCCTGGTCGTCACCGTCAAAGCGCTCAAGAGCCACTCCAAGGATTTGAGCTTTGAGCTCGGCTTCAAGAATTTGGACAAACATATCGCTAATATCCGCAACTATGGCGTTGAGCCCGTTGTCTGTCTCAACCGATTTCCGCAGGATACGGAATCCGAAATTCTCATTTTAAAGGATTACCTGCAGTCGCATAAGGTGCCGCACGCGGTTTCGACCGTGGTGCGGGACGGCGGGAAGGGCGCCATTGAGTTGGCGGAAGTCGTTGTCGAGGCCGCTTCACGTAAAACTACCGAATTCAAGCGCTTCATCGACTCGGCCTCAACTCCTGAAGAAAAAATTCGTCTCACCGCACAAAAAATGTACGGCGCCAAGGACATCGTGCTTTCGGATAAGGCAAAAAAGGATCTGGAACTCGTCCATCGGCTGGGCCTGGACCACTATCCGGTCAACATCGCCAAAAACCCGTTTTCACTTTCGGACAATCCGGAAGACAAAGGCGCTCCGACCGACTGGAAGCTGCCCGTACGCGGCGTCCGCATTTGCGCAGGCGCGCGGTACCTCGTGATTTTGACCGGCAAGCTGCTTTTGATGCCCGGAATGCCCGAGTTTCCGTTGTATGAAAAAATTGACGTCACCGACGACGGTCACATGACGATCGCTGACTAGCGGACCGCTTCACGAGGTTCACCCGCATGAAAAAGCCCTTCTCCCAATTTTCGCTTGAAGATTACTCGGCCCGCCTGGGTTCGTCCGATCCGAGTCCCGGCGGCGGTTCAGCGGCCGCTACGGTCGGTGTTTTAGGCATTTCCCTCGGCGAAATGGTCGCCAACCTCAACGCCAAAAAATCCAAGAATCCCAACGCGGCCCATTGCCGCGAACGCGCCCGCGCGTTGAAAAAATTGCGCGAGCAGATGCTCCGCATCGTGACGGAAGACGCGGAAGCGTTTCAAATGGTTTCGGATCTCTGGAAAACACCGTCTCCGGCGCTACAGCAGGCGCTCAAGAAAGCTTCATCGGTACCGATGGGGATTTGCGAGACTGCCTACGAGGCGCTTGTGATCGCGTCGCATGAAACACCCTGGACATCCAAGCACCTTTTGAGCGATCTGGCGGAATGCGGGTTGTTTTTGATCGCCGCGTTTAAGGGCGGGAAATTTAATGTCGAGATTAACTTGCGCGAAATCCAGGACGCCGAATTCGTCGCCAAGCACCGAACGCGCCTGGAGCATATCGGCCACCAGGTGCTTTTGTACGGCAACCGGCTCGAAGAAACGTTCCGTCTCGCGCCGCAGGAATCCAAATGAGCGCGATGTTGCTGGACGGTCGCGGTTTAGCCGCCTCGTTACGGGATAGATATCGGGCGGATGTCACCCAAGCCGCTCAAACCGCCGGCAAACCCATCGTTCTTCGCACGATCCGAATCGGCGATGCCGAAGACGCGCGCCTCTACGAGGACGCCATCAGCCGCTTGATGGAAAAAG
>JAGVCY010000223.1 GCA_020058965.1 Candidatus Omnitrophota bacterium
ATTGGTCATCAAGCGCCGTTTGGGGCCTTGTTTAATGATTGCGACGATGCCGCTTATTATCGCCGCTCGACCCGCCCGCTTATAAAATTCGACGATCGGTTTTTGATCTCGACGAGGTGCGTTGATCGGAGGGTTAAACTTTATCATTTGAGGCAAGTTCACACGAGTGCCTCCCGTCCGCGTGACTGCCGGCCGCAAAAAAGCATATAACACTTTGTCCACCCGCCGAATCTCAAGTTCATCGTCCGGATGCTTCTTGGACAGCGTTTGCGGCAAAAATTCGGCCCGCACCGTGTCGTAGATCCTAACCTCGCCATTTCTAAAGTCAAACTGCTGGTACTCCGTATCGATCTCTCTCGTAGCTTTGACTCCATAAAGGATCTGCACGGCGTCCAGCAGGTCGGCGGAGGCGGCGGTCCAATCGGAGCGAGTGGGGTAGGTGGCCTTGTTCAACATTTCATCAAGCCGGGTTTCGGCCTTCCAGTGGATCTGCGGGGTGGGGCCGGCTTCGCCCAACAGACTGCGGGCGTAGGCGGTCCATTCCTGAATAAGGGACACTGCGGATTGATTGCGGCTCTCGAGCGCGCTGAACAAGACAAAAAACTTATGCGAGACACGCTTCAGGCCCGGGTCGCCGGATTCGAAGCCCAACTCGGCCGTCAGCGTTCGGACGAGGTCCCATGCGGCTAGCACGGATTCCTTGGCAGAAGATGTGTTGGCTGGGTTTGTGACGATCCAATGCATGAGATTGATCGGTTCACTGACATGATCTTCATCGTTTCCGAGCTGACCCTTTAGCAGTTCCACCATGCCAAACCACTGTCCCCTGTCCAAGATTTCGACTGCTGAGCCGGTTTCACTTTCTGAAATATCATGAACGAAGTACCAACAGCGAATAACCGATCGGTTTTTACCGCTGGTGGTTTCGACGGTTTGAGTTGGATCATAACGATCGATGTATCCGTCGCTTCCGAAGAAATATTCTCCCTTATCGGGCCCGTTGTCGACTGGCGAGATGAGGGTCCATCCTTCGCCGATCGCCCAACCGTTTTTTTCCGGTGAATAGCGGAGGCGCCAGTTGTTGATTTGATCTTCGGTGAAGGTGAGGCACGGAACCGGGTCTCCCACAAACCCGCCTTTTCTAAAGCTGTAGAGGCCGACTTTGTTGTCCAAGAACCAGACCGCCATGTAATTGGTGCTGGGGAACACATGCATCGCGCGGACATTGGGGATACGGATCTTCCATTGCTGAAGTCTCTGCGCGAACTCTGCCGGGTTGAAGGGCGGCTCGGCGGCGGCCATGCGGGCGCCGCTTTGGGCCATGCGAGCGCCGCTTTTGAGGCCGAGGAGTTCGCTGAGGTCTTTGGTAGGTATGCGGTTGAGCTTGGCCTTGAGATTAGCGAGTTTGATCAATAGCTCCATCATTTCGGTCGAGCTCGGCAGATGGTCGAGATTCAGTGACTTGGGGAATTCCAAAATGGACGGTGACTGCACGCCGATAAAAACGATGTCGAGCCCCATTTTATCGGCTTTTTTATAAAACCCGCCATCAGCGGAAGCTATGCCGTCGGTGATAATGATGGTCATCTTTTTTGCATTAGTGCCAAATTTTTTATGCCGATCGATCGAGCCGTTGACGGCGGAAACGATGTCGGTTCCCGAGGAACCCATGCGAGCCTTGATCTCAGTGATGGCCAGTTCGATCTTGGACTTGTTGCGGCTCTCTGGGAAGTTCAGATGGTTTTCATACGCATCCCCTAGGGTGCTGTCTGCAAACGACACATTGTGATTTTGCGAAGCGGCATGATAAAAAAGAGATAAATATAAGCGATTAAGGTTAGTGGCGAAGAGGCCGATCCCGTCATGCGCACTACCCATACTGCCGCTGATGTCCACGATGAGCTCGATGTCGACTTCGGCCTTGCCTTGGACGACGCGCGTGTGTTTGAACGGCTCATCCGACTGTTGCATGACCAGTTCCGGGTCGGCATCGTCCCCTTCGTCGGCGTAGGTCGTGATCTGCGTCGGCTCACCCGCGAAGTCCCGGATGAAACGCTCCAAATGTCCGGGACTGACCTCGGCCAAAATTCCAAGGTCTTCCTGCACGGCCAACGCGTCGGGTGACGGAATATCGTCCTCTTCATCGGTGGATCCGGCGCCATCGTCCTTGCCATCGTCGGCGGGATCATCAGGAAATTTTTTATCAGGATCATCTGACCGGGGAGATTGTTGGCCCTTTTCCTTGTCCTTATCCTTATCGCGGTCTATGTCGTCCGACTTCGTCCCTTCGCCGGTCCCCTTGGGTCCGTCCGCGCCTACGCCTTTTTTACCCTTTTTACCCGGAGGGAGTTTGCCTTCGATCGTGATCTTGCCCTTGCCCTTGGGTTTTGCGTCCCGTTTAATCTTGGGCTTGTTGCCGCCGGGAGCTTTTTGGCCCTCGGGCAGTTCTACCGTGCCCGCGATCTCCAGGATCGTGTCGACGGAACTGCCGTCTATCCCTTGGATCATCTCGCTCATTTCCATACCGCCATCCCCTCCGGTGGCGATCATCGTCTTGATCCGCCGCACACCTTTTTCCGCCGTGTAGAGGTAGCGGTTGGAATATTCATAGCATCGGGCGGCGAGCTGGCGGATTTGCTCCGGCTCGAGCGACTTGAGCTCCTTCAAGATCGCCGCGACGCGGTCGGGTTCAAATTGGTTGGTGATCAGGGTCGATCGGTCGGGAGGAACTTGATGAAGCTCCTCATGCCGCGCGATCCACAAGCCGTTCAGAATTCCCTTCGCCGCCTGGACATAAAAGTTCGCCGTGTCCGAACCGGGCTTGACGATCTTGGCGAGCTCCGACTCGATGTATTCCTTGGGATGGGTCGTAAAGATCGCCGGGAAGAGCATCGAATGAAGTTCCACATTGTCCGGCCCTTTCTCTCCCTTCGTGTTGAACTTGAGCTCGTCGATCAAATGCCCCAGCTCATGCCAGCAGGACCAGTTGACCGCTTCTTCTTCCGAAACTCCCGCCGGCGTCATGGACCGCGATGCCTTGTCAAAGACCACCGCGTGTTCGCCTTCGAAGTAGGCGGCCGCTCCCTGGGGCGGCCGATACTGATCCGTCGTGATCACAAAAGCTTCGATATTCGGAGAGCCGTATTGCGCGGGATCCAGTCGGACCTGAGCGAATTCCTTCGGTCCAAAAGGGAACTTCCGGATGATCTTTTCGACATTGAGCAGGATGTACAGGTGTTCGCCGTCTGCCGCGTCCTCGATAACGGTGGGCATGAGCAGGTAGATGCCCTTTTCCGTGAAGATCCTGCGCAGATCGAACATCACCGCGCGAAGCTCCTTCTCGCTGATGATCGGCGCGGCTTCCGCGGCGGAATTCTTCAGATACATCGCGCGCAGCTTGATCAGCGCGTTCTTCAACTGCCCCGACGGGTCGACCGAGGAAGCGATCTCATCGATCCGGATGATCACATCCGAAACATCTTCGCCCAGCGCCAGGGCCATTAGGAAGGGCTTGAGGATCTGGTCGGCAAACTCAAAGTCCCTGGCGGGACTACCGAGATTAAAGTTTTGGACATTTTCTCTGAGCTTCCTGGAATCCTCGGCCCATCTCGCGAGCCGCTCCCGCAACTGCTGCTGCATGTGCTCGGCGAGGGCGCGGTTCACCTCTTGCTGAATTTTTTTCTGCTCGTCCTCAACATCTTCCTCAAGCTTCATCTGGTCCAGCACCGTTCCGACCTCGTCGCGATTGAGGTCATCGTCGCGTTTTTCAGTATCAACCAGGATCGGATGACTCTCCGTTTCCACATGCATTTCGACGCGATGCGGGGTCGCGATTTGATCCGCGGTCGCGTAGGCGGACTTTTCATGCGTCATGCCGCGGCGGTTGTACTCGCGGAGGATCTCGGCTTGTTCGAAGTCGGAATAATCCATCGGGTCCGGCGGCCAGATCTTATGAGCCCAGGACGCGATCTCACGCGGGAACCGTCCACGGCCGACATAGGTCTCCGTGGGATTAAAGGTGAGGGCTAAAAGCACTTCACTGTCGAGTTCTACCTCAAAGGACTCACCGGCATATTCGACGGTGAACCGCTTCTCCCCGCGGAACAGCGGCTGAAGCGCGTACAAGAGGTCCGGCGAAGCGTTCGCCTCGTCGATGAGCAGGATCGAGCGCGACGAAGTCGTCTGACCCGGAACGGCGATCCGCGGCGGCCACTCCTCCTGTCCCGCCAGCCGGACACGGCCCGCACGCGCCAGGAATTCCTTGATGCCGACCTGAAACCTCCCTTGTTGGATCTTCATGCCGACCGTGACATCGCTGATCTTGAGCTCTTCGTACGCGTTTAGCAGGTACAGCGGGACGCCCCACGCGGCCGCGATATTACGGATACCGGTCGTCTTCGCCAAACCGGTTTCGCCGTCGATCATCACCGCTCGCGGCAGACGCTCCGTTCCTTCGGCATCGCGAACGCCGGTCCAGGCGTTGAGGCAGGCGTTCATCATGCGGGCATAAGGGTCCGTGTACCGCATGTACTCGGAGGTCTTGACCTCGGACGGCGGGACCGCGTTTTCTTCATTGTACGGATCCCGTGGGAGGGTGAGGTCGCCAAATCCGTGCAGCAAGTCCATGCGGAGCGTAACGGTGTTTCCGGTTTTTTTGACCGTGAGGTTATCCGAAAGCTTGCGCTCGTCGTCCGTGCCGTCCTCGTACTTGATCGGATAAATGTTGGCGGGCGTTCGCACGACGATCCCGCCTTCGATGCGGTCGATCATGATGCTGTTCGAGAGCGTGTAGGTGTAGCCCGGCTCCATCTCCTCCAAATTAACGCTCACCTCGCGCGTCCGGTAATGCACGGTGCCGTGCCGCTTTTCGCACGACTCGAGCGTGCGTTTATAAAAATTCCGACACCGGCCGGGGGTGGCCTTGGCATTGCCGCCGAAGGCGGTCTGACGGAGCAGTTTTTCGACCATCACCTCGCGGTCAAACTTCTTGCGGTCTTTGTCCGAAAGACCGGCGCGGTAGATCACATCCGCCGCGCTGATCACATAAAAAAGCGGATTTTTCTGAAGCGGCTTATAGTCGAGCTCCTTCTCATGCTGTATCCATTCCGCGAGGCGGAAGGCTTCTTTTTCCGTAAAGGCATACTGCACGCCGAACTTTCCGGCGCGTTCGAAGGCAGCCGCCTCGGCGGCGAGCGCGATGCACCAGCGGATCTCGTTCTCGTCCAACAGCGGATAACGCGCCTCCATCAGCGGGCGGATCTCGTTCTCGGCGGTGAGGGGCTTCACCCGCAGAACTTCAAAGCGGTTCAGGAACGCGGACGAAAGCTTGTTTTCGCTCGGGACCGAGACGACCAGATTCACCCATTCCGGCAGAACATACTTGATCGTTCGGCCCTCCAGGTCCTGAACGGCCATACTCCGTGACTCGGACATCGAGGCGAGGATCTGATTGAGGACCACGCGCTGGCGTTCGGGGATCGCGTCGATGTATTGAAAAAACAGGAGTTTGGCCTGATGCGGGCCGCCTTTGGCGGCTTCGTATTTCTCCTCGGTGAGACAATTGCTTAGCAAAAAACCGAGCGCATTGCGGAAGGTGTCCGAAACATGCTGATCGAGAATGCCATAAGGGCTCAGCGTTCGATTAAATAGCGCCAACACCGATGAGCTCAACTGCATTCGCGTCATCTGAGGATGCGACCACAAAATATCCATCGGAATCCCCTGCTGTTTGGCGTAATGTTCAGCGTAATCCCGAGCGATCTGAAGCGCGTCGGCGCCGTCGTTCTCGACCAGCGCGACGGGCAGACCCATGCCGATCGCGAAGTCCATTGAGCGGATGACGGCGCTTTGGGACTCGGGAATTTTTTGGCCGATGGGTTTGCGCCAAGCCACTTTTTCCGCGTCAGAACGGCTCTCGCCGAGGTTTTGTTGGACGATCTGCCAGACGCGGTCGAAGTCGGCCGCTTCAAGCCGCGCCATGTACGCCGTCATGATGCCCGCGAACGCGGCATGAAATATTTGTTCCGGCGTCGCCGTCGGGTCGGCGAGCGCCCGCGCGACGGCCTTGGAGGTCATGATGAGCTGGCGTGGCGAGAGCTCTTCTTTGTGAGGATGGGAACGGACAAATTCGCAATGAAGCCGCGCGAGACTCGCTTTGAGTCCGGCGTCCTTAAACCTCGGGTCACGGGCGGCCTCCTCGCCCATCACATGATCCATGATCCGTATCGCGTCCGGCACCGACAGAACATTCGAGAACCACATCTTTGCCGCCTGCGAATCAGTCCCATAGGGAAGCGTGTCGCGGCCCGCGGTCTTGCCGGCCGGATTCTGCGTGATCGTCAGGCAAAAATCCTTATGACGCGCCACCCAAGTTCCCTGAAATCCCGGATGGAACATTCCGAGGTCAAACCCATCCAGCTCCGACAGCCGCTGCAAGAAGGTGATCACTTCCTGCGAATTGGCGCCGATCGCGCCTTCGTCCAAGGTGAAGATCCCGCCTTCCGTGTACGCCTTTAAAAAATCAACCCAGAATTTACCTTTTGCATCCGGCGCGCCCGTCATGATGAACCGCTCGCCGCGCTTAGACAGCCGGCCCAGGAAGTCTCCCAGATCGATCTCGCCATGCATCAACTGACTGTACTCCGCGATCCCCATGCGTTTGGCAAATTCCGGAAAGCATGCGGTCTTGCCCCCGCCCGGATACCCTTCAGCGATCATCGTGCGGCCGCTCTTAAAAGCGAGGATCATCGCGGCTAATTGGCGCACCAAGTTTTCCGTCGGCGCCAGGAACGGCCCCTTCGGCATCTGACCCTTCGGATAACGGGTCAGGATTTCAAATCCGTCGGCATAAAAATAAATTCCATCCGATTTTTCCCTGAATCCCACACGCGACTCGGGGTCGATCATCACGGGAGGAGAGAAGGAAAGTGTTGGCTGGGATTTCGAGGCCTGAGCTGAGGCGGCTCTAAACTCTTCGGGCAGGCCAATACCCAGCGTGTAATAAGCGATCGACTGAATACGCTGACCGTCCGGGGCGCGTCCGAGCTTGATCTCGTCTGAGATCGCGGCCGCGTATGCATCCAAGTCGGCCACCCCGAGTCGCTGATGTTCAAGTTTGCTCTCTTGAACGAGCGTTTTATAATGCTCAAAAACTTCGAGGGCCGGTTTGACGGCCGCCTCAAGAGCCGCCGGGTCGCGCATTCCCGCGCCGTGTAATCGAACGGTCAAATGCCGCAGGGCAAATTCACGCGTCATCGGCTCCGCAAAGTTAACGCCCGTGAAGCGGTCGAGTTCCGCCGGGCTCAGGAATGTCCTCTCCTGCGCCGAACACACGGCGACAAATTTGAGGTTCGGAGGCGAATGCGAGTAGAACCAACGCGCGAACGCCATCGCCGCGACCGAGCGTTCGCCCGACCGGAGCAATTCATCCATCGTCGGCGGTGTGGCGTCCCCAAAGGTGGCGGCATATTCCCCATAAAGCCGCTTCCATACTCCGGGATCCGCCGCGGAAGCAAGATGGATCTTTTGATAGAGCTTGCCCGTGATCTGGGGATCGATGACTTCATCGATCTCGGTCAGCACCTTCGTTTGCAAAAATTCGTTGAGCGCCGGCGCCGCCTGACCGCTCAAGTGAGTGTGATTGTGCATCAGAGCCACGACTGGACGATCGGGGGAGGCGCCGGGCTCCGAGGCATAGCCCAGTCTGGCCTGCTCGATCAGGTCCGGAATGATCCCGAGCCCTTTTTCGAGCAGAGGGGACCGGCGCTCAAGCCGTTTCCATCCGTCCAGAATTCCGGGCCGGCGGGCGGTGCGCGGCGGCACATACCCTCCCAAAAACTGCCGGCGTTTATCGAAGTATCCCAGCGGCACATCGACCAGCTTGGCACCGGGAAGAATAGCTTTAAGCACCTCGCGAGGTTCGACGGCGGTGTTCGCGGCGTTGGCGAAGATCATCACTGGACGGTTCTGGCCCAAGGCGGACTCGAGCGCATCCTTCGGCGTGGAGAGGGTGGTGTGCGGCAGATCCTGTTTTTTTAGAATTTCATTGATGATCTGAAGGGCCTTCGCCTTGTCTTCCGTTTTCATCCAAAGATATCCGTAAACTCCTTGCATCGCCGCGGCAAACGCTTCATCCTCATCTTGATCTGCATCGAGGCGTCGCTTAAAATCGGCCAATGCGCGCAAAATTTCGCGCCGAGTCACTTCTTGCGGGGAAGTGAGCGTGTAGTCTTCCTTTTTGGCCTTGCGGAGCGCGGTGTGAATCTCAAACAACACGGACGAAAACCGCTTCCGTTGGCGGGAAAGACCCAGTTTTTCAAAAAAACCGTTGATGATTTCGCGATACGCTTCGGTTGGTGTCGCGAGCGTGTATCGCGGCAAAAGCGCCGCCACGCCGTAGGGTATGGCGGATCGGCCCGAGTAATTGTCGGGATTCACGGTGTAAATGCTAAAGTTCGATCCATCGATTGTCGTGAAGGGCGCCGCAAATGGCTCGTCATGATCTGTCTGATATTCGGCCAGATCTTTGCGGGTGCGGCGCGTCTGATCGGGAAACAGCCGAGCATGAACGATTGG
>JAGVCY010000150.1 GCA_020058965.1 Candidatus Omnitrophota bacterium
GCGGTAGCCGTTGGTGGCCGCGTATAGCCGGTATTCGATCTGTTCCTTGATCGCTTCGGCGGTCGCGGCGGCGTTTTGGGAGTTGGAGCGGCTTTGGGCCTCGGACTCTCTAATAATCGCTAGCCCACGGCCGGCGAGTGCGTCGGAGTCGGTCCGATTGCCCCGCACTCGGCTCAAGTGTCTCCCGGTGATTTCGTCATTCACGCGTTGATGAGCCGTTTGGACTGCTTCATGAGCTGCATCCTGAACGCCGTGATTTTTATCAACGATCGTTTGAAAACGCCGGCGGGTCTCAGTAGATCCGTGTTTCCGGTACATGGTACGGATACCGTCAACGAAGGGCGTGATTATTTCACGAACGATTCGAAACGTATTGAGAGCCCGTTGGCGGACTTGATCATGCGCGGCTTTGATCAACTGTACGTGCCGCTCCCGTCCCGTACCCACCGCTTCCCTCACCTGAACCGCCATACGAGCAACCGATTCCGCGTACCCCCGGATCGTTCGGTCTTTTGGTAAAAGTGCTAGAAGGCGGTCGGTGATCTTCACCTGACTGGCGACCACCCGACGGACTTGAGTTTCAACCGCATCAAACAGCTGGCGAACCGCTTCACTCCCGTGCAATAAAAAATTGGTCTCCACTTCCGCCGGCGCCAGAAGCGTCTGAACCCCATCCAATAATTTTGCGAGCGCCACGTCGGCCTCGCGTCCGTCTTCGCGAAGTCTGTTATTTTGTCTAGCGGTCGCGATCGATTGCAGGACCCTGGTTTCTTCGCCTCCGATCGCGCTCACGACATCTTGGACGGTACGATCGTGCCAATGCCAGCGTTCACGGATCCCTGTCAAAATTTGATCGGAGCCGTTCTGAAGCGTTCTAAATTTAATCGCGAGGCTTCGCACATCGTTGATCAGGTCCAACGCCTTGCCGTGACCGGTCCGAGCCAGGGTGCGTTCCCCGTTTCTAAACGCTTCTTCGGTGGATGCCAATCCCCGTTCGAGCTGGGCCGCCAATTCCCTTGCGGCGGCCGCGTTCAAGATGGCCTCTCTTCGAAGGGCCGTCAATTCGTCCAGCGATTGCAGGAGGCTGTCGGCTGCTTTGAACTGTTCGCGCACGGCTTGGGCCGTCCGGCGGGTGTAATCGCTGTTGTAAACCGCGGCAGACTCGTCAGCATCCCGCTGATAGTCGGAGAACTGCGGCGCGGCTTGCCGCGCCTCACGGATGAGTGGACCGGCCGGTCGATTGATTTCGGAGTACTCGCCGTCAGCAACTTGCTTAAGCCGATCGATCGTTTCTGATAAAGTCAAAGAAGCTTTTCGGGTGACTTGGGAGCGGGCCAGTGTGGCGGTCATTTGTTCGGCGGTTTCGAGCTGCCGGCGCGCGTCGGCGTTGGCCGCTTGCAGCCGGCTTCTACAATAGCGGTCAGCCTGTGTGCGCGTGCGAACCACCCTCGGGTCCCCGTACACGTCCTCGACCACTTCGCCGGCCGCCTTGCCGGGCAAGGCATCGATTCGCGCTTCAAGATTCTCCAGTCGCTCGGCTGCCCTTCTCGCCTGCTCCAGGTTCACATCGGCGGCCGCGGGCGCGCCCTCAGCGTCATCCGCGTAGATCCCGTCAAACACTGCCGGTTCCGTCAGACGCTTAAGATTGTCCGCTTCAACCGTGATGACTTGGCGAATGCTCCGGGTCTCCGCGTGAATCTTCACGCGGATTTCCTCAACGCGCACATTCCAATCCGCCTGCGCGCGCAATTCGTTGATCGTTTGATAAAAACTATCCAGCGGCCGCGTGTCTTGAACGCCCGATGCCATGGCTTCCGTGCGAGTAGCGGCCGCAGCGTCCCGCAATTGTTCGAGCTCTCTTACATGTTGCCACGTCGGACGATGCGCGGCAATTCCTCGGGCGTTTTGCAAGCACGCATATGCTCGATCATAAAACTCCCAAACCTTTGCCGCGTGCTCAACCGCCCGGGCGATCCCTTCACGGGCATCTTGAATGCTTTGATCTGCGGCGACGGTCCGGGGAGAGTTATGGATGGCTAACCCGGCCAGTAGGTGGGTGGTTTGTTGTGCGCGCCGCGATGCCTCATTCATCAGGTCAAAAAATATTCGGCCGGTCCGGCCCGCATCGGCTTCCTCTCCCGGCCTTAACAAATATTGGTCGGCAAGCGCACTGTCACTGAGCAAAGCTTCTGTCTCCGACCGCGATGCCCTCACGTCATCTGCCAACTTGTCCGCAGTTTTTAGCAGCAGAATCGCTGCTTTTAATTTCGAAATCCGAATTCTGATATTTGATTCCGCTTGAAGCCGCTGCTTGTTGACCTTGCCCAAGTCACAGTCCTCACTTGATTTTCGGGCTTCATCAAATTCACTTCCGGACAACCGAAGCACTGCTTCCGCCTGCGTTTGAGCAGCTGCTAACAACCGGTCGGCTGCTACGGCTCCTTCCCTGTTGTAAGACTCATGGATCTGATAGATTTTTACAAATTCTTCATACGCCGCGTCCACTCGACCGGTCGCGGCTTTGGCCCGTTCGGTCGCGGCCTGCGCCCGGTCGGTTCTTTCGATCAAGTCCTTCAGGAGCGCTTCGGCGGTTATTTGAGCCGCCCGAACCCTGTCCGCGGCCGCGAGTTGCCTATAAACTGTCTGATCCCTATAGGCAGTCGCGCTTTCTGTCAAATCGCTATGCGCATCCCCCGCTGCAAGCAACCATTTTGGGCTGGGCTCTGAGATCCGGTCCGGTATGGCCAAGTTCAAAGCCCATTCGACGGCTCGCCTAATCCAGCTATGAGACCAACGAATCGCCCTCTCTCTCTCAAGGATCGACCTTTCACGATCTTCTATCAACCTGGCTTTTCTGGCCACATGGTTTTTCTCAATGCCTAATAACCGAGTCCTTTCCGACTCCGTTGCGGCTTTGTTGGCCAGATCGCGAGCGTGCGCAATTTCTGTGTCGATAACGCTGAGTTCGACATCCTGCCCGCCCGCTTCAGGGCTGACTCCTTCCAAATCTACATGGCGAAAAACAATCCGAACCGCCGCAGCCGCCGTTCGCTGCAGCGATTCAAATTTATCCAATTGAACCCGCGCCTCGGACACGAGCTTCACCGCTTCGGCCACGTCGCGTCGCTCAAGCGCCGCCAGGATCCGGGGTTTGATGCGTCTGATGCCATCCAGCGTCGCGGCGCTTGCGGCTATCGAGGACTGGATATCCTCGTGGGCTTGTTGTTCCCGGTTTATTTTGTCGGCATGAGTTGTAGAATTTTCTAAGCGCCTGGCCTGCTCATCTTTAGCCGTTTTGAGTCTCTGCTTGATCTTCGTTTCTTCACCGCGAAGGGCCCGAACGATTTGCCGCCTATGGTATTCTTGGTCTCTGTCGGTACTTATAGTTTCTATCCTGCTAATGAGCTGGCGCAACCGTGATAGACCGAGCCCATTCTGGAGAATCAATTGATTTCCTGCTTCGATGCGCTTTTCCGAAGGTAGAGCATGGATCTGGCCGGGAAGTCGCTTCATCAAGTCAGCGGCGAGCACGGTCGCTTCTTGCCGCAGATCCGTGATTTCTTTGGGCAGTTGGGTCCGTCTCGGCACGACAATTCCAAGAAGCCCCCCCGCGATCCTTTGCAGATGCTCCCAATTTTTTATCCGCTGTCCTTCATCCTCGGACCGTGCGATAACGATCAGTTCTTGTAGTTTTTCTATTTGCAGATCCAGCAGAGCTATCCGCTTTTTATTTCTGTCATCCTCCTGCGCACTCGCAGCCGGCAAGGCGGTCAAATACCAGTGTCGGAATTTGCCAAACGCCGCCGGATCGTTCATCCCAAGCCGTCGGAGCCCCTGCTCCAGCCTCGTGAGCAACACGCCCCGGCCCTCTTCCCGGACCGCCTCCCGCAAAAAAAACACCCATGGATCTTCCGTGGTTACCGCGGATTCTCCATCCTCGGACGCGGCGTTGGTCAGGGTGAATTTGCGCATTTCCAGCAGAGATAGCCATTTGTCGGCGCTCGCCTGATGCTGAAGCACTCGAAGGATGAGATGCCCCAGAACCAATGCCTTATCTCGTTGATCAAAATGCCGCGACTCCAGCCAGGTCAATATTTTTTCGAGAAGGTCCGGCGGCGGATTCGTCGGCAAAGACCTTGCCTCGTCCGCCAACTCAAACAAATAAAGCAAATACAGTTCCAGCAATGCCAAACCATCCGCGTCGGGCATCCAATCCGGATCGTTGGCGGCAACAGCCAAAAGATGCGCCGATTGAGATCTGCGCTGATGATAGGTCCTTTCCCGAACATCAGCCGATTCGTCATTCAATGCGAGTCTCACCTTTTCCATATCGGCAGCCCACTGATTGAATCTTATAAGCACCTTATTCTCGCCTCCCCGGGGAACCGTCAGGGCGCCGGACGTCTCCGCCGCCGGATTATCTTTAGGAGCCGGAATAGACTCGGGAGATTGGGTGTCTAAAAATATTGTCTCGGCCCGGTTCCGGAGGTCCCGTTCGGTTTGGATCTCTTCGAGCCCTCCGGGGGACTCAAATTGACCGATCAGCGTTTGAAGCGTGCGGATCTGACCATCCAACTGATTTTTCTGCCGGCCGATGGAATCCAAATGCTGTTTCCGGGCGATTTGACGCCTCAACCAATCTGCTTTTCGGCCGATTGGATGGACGCCGTCCGAATCGGCGTCGGCGCCTAAGGACTCAAACCACTCGCCAAATCCCTTAAAAAAATCCGCGCTGATCGTTCCGCCGCTACGGTCAGCCGCCGCGCCAACCGCCTGCTTCAAGCGCTCGATCAGGACCAATCGAACCGCTTTGCGCACGGCGTTTGGAAATTCTTCCTTCGTTGAAGCGCCCTCCCACTGCCGCCTGAGCGACCACATAATGATAAAACTCACGACCAACACCTTATCTCTCGCCGCAAAACTACTACCCGCGGCGTCGAGGACTCCTGAGCACTCCGCTAAGAAATATTTTCCATTGACCTTCGGCCACAGAGAAAATAACAGCATCCTGAGCACATCTTCATCTTCCAACGCGGGCTCCCAATCATCACGTTTCATCATGGCCATCAGATGACTCATGGCGTCAGAGCGCGTTCTTCTAAAGTCCTCCTCGTCTACTTCGCTCAAAGTGCCGGCCAATTTCCGCTTCCGCTTCACCAATTGACTGATGACCGTGACCTTATTACGAAAATTCGTGACTGCCGGTGAATCGACCATGTGATCACCAGACTCTGTGCCGAATTCAGGTTTTTTGTCGCTGTCCGCTGACTCCGACATCCGGGCCGCGGCGGCCGCAAGGTTTCCATCGGCACCGTCTGCCAATCCGGTTGTCTTTCGGGCCGATCCATCAGGACCGCCGGGCGTGTGATCCCATCCCGTCACCTTGCCGGCTGAATCAAAATGAACAAAAAAATCCGCGGTTGTCATCTCGACCCGCACGGTGCGGCCGCTTCCGCCCTCCGTGCCTTGCACGGGCTGAACGCGGCGGATACCGGCCAATCGCGCCGCCAACGCCTCGGGACTTAACCCAGCTTCATCGCCGCCGGCCGCGGCCACGCGCTCCGTATACCGATTGACATACGCCCGACTCATCTCCGCGTCCCACCGCTCGCCCAAAAGCCGGGCGGAGGCAACGGCCACCGCGATCATTTCGTCAACGTTAGCGCTCGTGAGCCTGGCCCCGGCAAAAAGCCCCGCGGCTGCTAGATAAAAGTCCGAATTCTTGAACGCCGCCTCGTATTCCTTGGGTTTGCGGGTCAGGATTGTCACATAGGGCCGGTCGGAAGAGTCCTGATCGAACTTGGGGATGACGACGAGGTAGGAGAGGCGGTCCTGGTCCATGAGGCCGGCGATGCCCTCGCTATGAAATCCCCCCGTGACCAGCGCGGCGACCTTGACCTTTTCGGTCCGCATCCGTTCCAGCGTGCCCTTTAGCAGCGCGCGGTTGCGCCGAACGGCCAAATCATAAAATTGTTCCGCCGCCGGTTCCGCCCGCTCCAGCGCGCCATAATCGATCGCGGGCAGGGCCAC
>JAGVCY010000203.1 GCA_020058965.1 Candidatus Omnitrophota bacterium
AAGCTCCGGAAAGCTTTTGTCACTAGGCCCGAACAGGATCATCACCAAGTTTTGTAGTAAAAACGAAACTCCGATCGCGGTGATGAGCGGCGCGAGGCGGGGCGCATTGCGCAGGGGCCGGTAGGCGAAGCGTTCGATTAGAGCGCCGATCCCAGCGGTGACCAGCATCGCGAACGCAAAGACGAGCGGGATAAAAAATACGGAATTCAGCGGGCCCGACGGCAGTCGGCTCAAAAGGACCTGTGCAAAAAGCGCGGCAAACGCACCCGCCATAAAAATATCGCCGTGAGCGAAGTTGATCAATTGAAGGATGCCAAAGACGAGGGTGTAACCGAGGGCGATCAGCGAATAAATGAACCCGATCGTGAGGCCGTTAACACACTGTTGAAAAAAAACTTCGAGCGGCATTACTCGGCGGGACCGACATAGGTCAGTTCGCCGGTTTTTACCTGAAAAATTCCTATAAATTGGTTTTGATTGTCGCCAACCGCGTCAAAAACGACTTCGCCGGTGATTCCGGTAAAGGAGGGAATCGTCCGCATCGCCGCCAAAACGGCCGGGCGATCCTTCACAGCGGAAGTTTCGATCGCCCGGATCAGAATATTCGCGGCGTCATAACCGTACGCGGACCACTGACCCAGCTTGCCAAAACGAGTTTCGTAAGCAGTGACGAACGCGGCCGCTGCGGGAACTTTTTTCATGTCGCCGCCGACCATGGTTGCGTAGGTCCCTTCGGCGGTTTTGGCGCCGGCGAGCTCAACCAGCGTGTGCGTCGCGATCCCATCGCCCCCCATGAATGGCGCGGTGATTCCGAGCGCGCGCGCCTGACGCAGTAATAAAGCACCTTCAGGATAGATGCCTCCGAAGTAGATCAAATCCGGCGCAAGCGGCTTGATCTTGGTGAGCAGGGGATTAAAATCTTTGTCGCCTTGCGTGATCCCTTCATGACCGAGGATCTCAATGCCGAGCGCACGGGCTTCTTTTTCAAACGCGTCCGCGAGACCTTTGCCGTAAGTGGTTTTGTCATCGATGATAAAAAGTTTTTTGACGCTGAGTTGTCCGGCGGCGAAGCGCGCGCCTTTGGGTCCCTGAACCGCATCCGTGGCGGCGACACGGAAAAAGGTCTTAAAGCCCTGTTGGGAGAGGGCGGGGTTGGTGCTGGCGGCGGTGATCTGCGTCATTCCGGCCGCGTGATAGATGGCGCTCGCGGGCTGAGTACAGCTGGAATTGAAGTGACCGATGACGCCGAGGACAGCAGGGTCGGACACGAGTTTTTTGGCCGCGTTCACCGCCTGAGCCGGATTGTGCTGGTCGTCGATCTTTAAGAGCTCAAGCTTGACCGCGCCCAGCCGACCGGAAGCGTTCGCTTCTTCGACCGCCATTTGAACGCCCTGGCAGTGATCAATGCCGATCTGCGCCTGATCTCCTGTCAGGGGAGCCGCGCAACCAATTTTGACGACAGTCTTTTTTGCTAAGGATGCTGATGACGAAGTTTGAGTTGAACAGCCGCTCAACGCCTGCGTAGCCGCCGCACCGATGAGCAATAAAAAAAACCATCTCGCCTTCACTTGGCGTCATGCCCCTTTCGGGAGGCCATCCACTCGTACAGGATCGGAAGCAGGGACAAAACTATCACGATCAAAATCACGATGTGAATATGTTTTTCGATATTCGGAACCACCCGTCCGAGCCAGTACCCGCCGTGCAGCATGCTCATGACCCACACCACACCTCCAACCGCGTTATAAATAAAAAATTTACGATACTCCATGCCCGCGACGCCCGCGATGGTCGGCGCGAAGGTTCGCACGATCGGCACGAAGCGCGCGAGCACGATGGTCTTAGGCCCGTGCTTGTCATAAAATTTTTGCGTGCGGACGATATGATTTTTATTAAAGAAAAAGCTGTCGGACTTGTTGAAGAGCCGCGGTCCGAGCTGGAGTCCGATCCAATAACCCACCGCGTCGCCGATGATGGCCGCTGCCACGAGGAGCCCGCTTAAAATCCAGATGTTAAGTGTCCCATCCAATGCGGACACAACTCCCGCCGTTACGAGAAGAGAATCGCCCGGAAGAAAAAAGCCGATCAGGAGACCTGTTTCGGCAAACACGATCAGCGTCAGGGCAATGTAACCGCCCGTCCGCACCAGATCGTCAAGGTTGTGTAAGTGTGAAAAAAACTCGGCTAAGGATTCCATAATTTCCATAAAGGATAGCAATATCACGAGCTTCTGCATAGAAAAAAATAACAGAGGGTGAAAAATAGCAAAATAAAAATGTACAAGACTTGTCCTATAAGATATAATTTTGATTAGTGTAGGTAAGGTTATTGTTTAATCGGTGGAGCTATGAATAGAGATAAACTCATCTTTATAGGGGCATTACTGTCTGGTTTGTTGGCCTTCGCTGTGGTCTATCGGCAGATCAGCGAGGCCAAAAAACCCGCGTATTCGGTCGCCCTCGCCGCCAAGGATATTCCCGGCGGCACCGCGTTGACCGCCGACATGGTTCTGATGTCTCCTCCTCAAAAAGGATTAGACCCTGCCGATTTATTTTTGCAAAAAGGTGACGCGCTGGGAATGATCGCCAAAGGGAGCATCAGCGCCAAACAGCCGATCCGCCGATCCGGTGTTGAAAAATTTCGCGCGGCTAAAGCCGAAGAAGAAATCCGTGACACGCTGGGCGAGATTGTTATACCGCCGGGCTTGAACGCAGTGAGCTTTTCGGCCGCGGAAATTGAAGATCCGGCGGCGTTTGTAAAAGAAGGTTCATTTGTCGATATCCTGGGCCGCCCATCCGACCTTTCCTCGTCTTATTTGATCCTTGTGTATTCGGTACCCGTTCTCAAGATCAGCAGAACGATCGATCCCGACAAGAAGACAGAGGGAGCTTTTGTCTCCATCA
>JAGVCY010000088.1 GCA_020058965.1 Candidatus Omnitrophota bacterium
CATACCAACACCCGTGTTGATCCTCGAAAAAATCCGGTTGTTCAGCGGCGCCAGGAGCTGGCCGACGATCATGGCGCCCGCCAGAAACAGGAACGCCTTCAGAGTAATCCAACTGATCGTGCCCAAATCGGCGGCGCCGGTCGTCACGATGAGCGACACCACCGCCAATATGATCAGCCCCATCACATCATCGATCACCGCCGCGCCCAACACGATCCGCGCCTCCGGCGTATGCACCTTGCCAAGGTCCTGAAACACCCGCGCCGTGATCCCAACGGAAGTAGCCGTAAGGGTCGCGCCCAAAAACAGGTATGCGTTGGGCGTCATACCCGGCATTAGCCAAGGTCCTGCCACATAAGTTCCCAGCACAAATGGCACGATCACGCCAACGGTGGCGACCAGAAATGCCCGCACCCCAACCTTGCGCATATCTTCAATGCTCGTCTCGAGTCCGACCTGGAACAAAAGAAAAATGACGCCCAGTTCGGATAAAAAATGGATCATCCGGTCGTTGCGGATCGCCTCAAAGTCCGTGATGCCCAGCAGGGTAAGATTTCCCAGAAGCACACCGAACATAATTTCGCCCAAAACAGCCGGCTGGCCGAATTTTTCCACCAGACTGAAGAGCTTCGCTCCTAACAGTATGACCGCCAACCACAAGAGCGTGGCGACCGGCCCATGAGATGCCGGAGGCGCCATTGCGCCGCCCTCGGAAGCCAACATGGGCTGGGCCAAAAACAAGGCGGCGCCCACTATCGCAAAAATAAAAAACCTATTTGCCTTCATGTTTGTCCTCCGCATGATGCTGATCGGAATGAGAGGGGGCTCCGTCCAGCCAGGTTAAAAATTGTTCGGACGCTGCTTCCACGATGGACTGACAAGCCGCGACGGCCATCTGCCGCGCGCACGAGTTCCGCTCGGCGATCGCCTGCAAGTCATCCAGATTATACAGGTACGCGTCCGCAAGCTCGTTCACCTGCTCGTCGATGTTGCGCGGCACGCCCAGGTCGATCAAAAATAGCGCGGTGCGGCTTTTGCGCTTCATCCACTTTTCCACCCGGTCGGGATGAATGAACGCGGCCGGCGTTCCCGCGGACGAAATCACAATATCGGCCGACACAGCCTCTTCATCGAGCCGCTCGAAGGGCACCGCCCGTCCGCCGAATTCCTCCACAAGCCCCTCGGCGCGCTCCGTGTTCCTATTGGCAACAACAAGCTCCTTGACGCCTTTACCGATCAGCGATTCGCACACCGCGCGCGCCATTTGTCCCGAGCCGATAAGCAAAACGCGCTTATTTTTTAACGAACTGAATATCTTGAGCGCCAGATCGACCGCAATCGACGCGACGCTCACTTTTCCGGCGCCGATGGCCGTTTCGGTGCGCACTTTTTTTCCGACTCTCAAGGCCCGCTGAAACAGCGCGTTGAGACAGCGGGAAGTGCGCTGAGCGGCGTGCGCCTTGAGGTAGGCGTTTTTGACCTGACCGAGAATTTCGGTTTCGCCCAATGCCATCGAGTCCATTCCGGCCGTCACGGCAAAAAGATGCTGCACGGCGTCCGCGCCCGTCCGTCGGTATGCATGACCCAGAAAAATCTGCTTCGGTTCGTCCGAAAAGTTGGCGAACGCCTCCACCACATGCCGCATCGCGGCTTCCGGATCTTCGGCCGAGCCGTACACTTCGGTGCGGTTGCAGGTGGACAACACCACCTGCTCCCGTATCCCTCCGCCGCTGCCGCCTTCCGCCCGTCCCTCGCCCGCCAAAAAAGCGCTGAACGCCTGATACTGAAGATCGGGGATGGAAAATTTTTCTCTCAACGCGATCGGCGCGGTCTTGTGGTTCATGCCGACTAAAAAAATCATACCTTCACATGCGCTCCCCAAAAAACAAACAGCATGAGCCAATAAAAAACGATGCTCACGACCGAAACCGTCCTCGCCCGCTCCAGAGCGCCGCGGCGAATCGCCACCAGTCCCATATATAGGAAGAGCATGAAGCCGGAGAGGGCGATGGCCGGGTCCGTCAGGATCTGGCGCGGGTCGGCCGTGTGCCGCAGAGCGAGCGCGCCGCCCAACACTCCCATCGCCAACGCGGCGGTGCCGACGGTGATCGACGCGAAGTTCAGGCGCGATGTAAGTTCGAGTGGCGGCAGAGCCGCGATGAGCGATCCGGTCGACCGTCTTTTAAGAAGCCGGTCCTGGACCAAAAAAAGTGCCGAAAATATAAACGACAGCGTAAAAGCCGATAACGCCAGGAACATGCATATCACATGACCGCTCGTTATGGTCGCGACCTGTGCCGCGGCGCCCGTCGTATGCACGCGCATCAACGCCAAAAGGCCCAACACCAGACTTACCGCCGCCAATACCGCAGGCGCCCATGAAGTTCCTTTAAACACGCGTCCGACCAGACACACGCCTGCCAGCACCGTCAGCGTGATCAGCGTCCCTCCAAAAAAATCGTCCAAGCCGCTTCCGCCGGGCGCGCCCCGCATCACCCGCGCCGCCAAAATCGCCAGCGTCAACGCGGACCCCAGCCAGTAACTGACGCGGGAAGCCCGACCCGCGACCTTGAGCTCGGTGCGGTTTTCGGCCAGCGCCAAAAGGACGCTTAAAAGATAGAGAAATAACGTGAACAAAAAATATCGATCCATCCGCGGATTATATCAGATGCTATAATGACCGACCATGCGAGTCATTAAATTACTGGGATCCCTGCCGTTCGCGGTTTTTTTGATCGCGTCGCTGGCCGGAATCCTGATCCTCTCCACCACGATCGAGTCGTTGCACGGCACCCCGTTTGCCCAAAAGGCGTTTTACGAGGCGCGGTGGTTCGACGGTTTTTTGAGTCTTCTCTGGATCAATATTTTTTGCGCGGCGCTCTCCCGCTGGCCGTTTAAAAGGCGGCATACCGGTTTTATCGTGACTCATATCGGGATCCTGCTTGTTCTGCTCGGCTCGCTCGGGGCCCGGCTTCTTGGCGCGGAGGGCCAGCTGACTCTGCTCG
>JAGVCY010000258.1 GCA_020058965.1 Candidatus Omnitrophota bacterium
AACTTATTGAAGATATTGTGAAACTATCTATTAAAGTGCTGCCCTGAACCGGTCCCCTCTCCCAGGCTGAGATGAGCCGATCATACCCGCGAAGAGATCGCAGCCGCCGCATCCTCGCGGTGAATCCATGGCAGCGCCTGCCGGCCGGAGCCGAGCGGACCGCCGATATAAGCTTTGAATGCTGGCAAAAACTTGGCCAAGGCGCCGCCATCGGGCGCCAGCACCACGCCAAACCGCAAACACACCACCCGAACACCAAAGGACGAGGCCACTTCAGCCGCTTTTTCCCACTGCGCACAGACATCGGCCAAAAAACCCTCACCCCGGCCGCGCGACTCGGTCACCGGCTGGTCCGACGGCACATTTCCATAAAAGCCCACCGCCGAAGCCGTGATGATCAATTTGGGTGGATCCGCCGAACGGACCGCCGCCTGAACCAGGGCCTGTAGCGGATAGATTCGGCTGTTTAAGATTTCGCGTTTGCGTTCTTCGGTCCAGGGCTTATCCGCGATCGGCGCGCCGCAAAGATTGACGATCGCCTTCGCGCCATCGGCCTCAGCCGCCCAAACACCGACATTTTTTCCGTCCCATAGCACGGTTCGAAGGTTGGGATGGCGCAATTGAATTCCGCCGGGCCGGCGCGTCAAGAGCACCACCTCATTGCCCGCTTCCAGCAACTGCTTTAAAAGCACATTGCCGATAAACCCCGTCGCACCCGCCGCTATAATTTTTGCCATTTATCTCTCCGCTGTCATTGGATTAAACCGTGATTATAGCACCCGGCCACAAAATTCCAGCGCGCCCTTGAAAATCATCCGATTGTCATGTATGCATAGTTTTAGATAGATATGCATAAATTATGATGTATTTTAATGCTGTTGGTAACAATAAGTTAGATTATAAAAAAGCAAGGTTATTGCTTTTCGCAATCCCGGTTGTCGTGCTCCTGAACCAATTTCTCAACCCGGGTGTCTTCGATCCAAGTGCCTTCGGCAAAATTCAGATCCAAACCTCTCCCCGTCTTCAAATCCACTCACGGGATATCCGACTCCTCTGGGCGTTGAACCGCCAGGAAGCCAGCGGCAAAGCCGTGATCGGCTCCCGCTACGAACCGGGTTTTTACAGACGCTATGTCCGCGGAAATAAAAAATTCACAGCTTTGGAAAAACGTTATGGAGGCCGCGCCATCGCCTCATCCTACGGTCCCTGGCAGATCATGTATGTGACGGCCTATGAAATGGGCTATCGTGGAAACCCGCAGGACCTGGCCAATGCGGCAACCTCGCTGCCCTATGTCATGAAATATTTGGATTTTTTAAGAAAAAAACTGGGCGACCGCGACCGCGCGGTCATCAGCGCTTACAACGCCGGCCTGCGCGGCGTCGGCACCAATCCCGTCTACACCGGCAAAGTCATCGCTTACCTCAAACAAGCTCCAGATTCCTGGCCCGTTTACGGAAATTCTTAGCAGTCTACTGCTAACCGGTGCTTTTCATTCCGAAGGAGATGCCGTTTGTGGTGAGGAGCAGGATTTCGCCGATGTCGTTCTTGGCTTTGTCGTCCAGCTTATCGTAGGAGGGTTCGCGCAACTTAGCCAGGTAACGGAGCTGGAGGAAGTTAAGCGGGTCAACATAGGGATTGCGGCGTTGGATGGACTCGCGTAGAACCTGAAGCCGATCGAGGAGCTTCCGTTGACCGGTGACCTGAACGACCTTTTCTACGGAAAGGCGATGCTCCGACTGGAGGCGCTTGTGAATTTCGTCACGGAGTTTGGCGTCCTGGACCAGATGCGAATAAAGCCCTGCGATGTAGAGGTCGGCCTTCGCTAGGGAGATCTGGACATTGTCGATCAGCGAACGGAAGAAAGGCCATTCGGCGTACATTTCTTTGAGCTCATTCAAGCCCGCGCCCTTCCGTTCCTTAATAAACTGCTCCAACGCCGTCCCAACCCCGTACCAGGAAGATACGATGTACCGGGACTGCACCCAGCTGAACACCCATGGAATGGCCCGTAAGTCCTCGATCCGGCGCGACGCGCGGCGCTTCGCCGGCCGCGAGCCGATCTTGGTCATCTCGATCACATGAATCGGCGTCGCCTGATAATAAAAGTCCAAAAATCCTTCCGTTTCAAAAATGAGTCCGCGATAAAATTGGTGCGAAAGCCCGGACAAATACGCCATTTTTTCTTCCCATTGCCGGGTCTGCGGCGTCGTTTCGCGGGATTTGGCCGCGAAATGGGTCCACGCCACGGCCGTGATCAACTGTTCGATGTTTCGACCGGCGATGGTGGTGTTGGCATACTTCTGAGAAACCACCTCCCCCTGCTCCGTGATTTTGATGCGCCCCCCGAAGGCCGCGAACGGCTGAGCTAAGATCGCGCGGTGCGACGCGCCGCCGCCGCGGTCCACCGTCCCGCCCTTGCCATGAAAAAACCTCATTCCGATCTTGTGCCGATCCGCTGTCTCAGCCAGTTTTTTTTGCGCGATATACAGCTTCCAATTGGCAGTCAGGTACCCGCCGTCCTTGTTGGAGTCGGAATATCCCAGCATTACTTCCTGAATATTTCCACGCGAAGCCAGGTACGATTGATAGATCGGGATCATAAACAGCCGGTCCATGATGGCCGGCGAGTCGGCCAGCGAATCGATCGTTTCGAACAAAGGAACAATGCCGATCCGTGACGCACGGACTTGGTAATTCTCAACTTCGATCAGGCCGGCTAATTTGCAGAGTAAAAAAAGCGATAAAAGGTCACTGACTTTTTCGGACATGGAGATCAAATAATTGTCGACCATTCCGGCAGTGGGTTTTTCGGATAACGCGCGAATGGTGCTGAGCTGCTCCATGATATCGGCGGCGTCCGCCGAAAGATCTTTGGGAATTTTTTGCGTATCCTCGGTCAGGATCAGCCTGACCAATTCGTCCTCGTCCGGGTCGTGTCCGACGATCTCGCGCACCGCCGCCCGGATCTTCAGGCTATGATCCCGGAAGTCTAATTTGGCCATATGAAACCCAAACGCTCGCACCTGATCGATCAACCGCCGCAGATTCCCAAGCGCCGCGTACCGGCCGCGATGCGCGTTGAGACTTCGCGCCACCACTTCCAAGTCCTCGACGAATTCTTCCGCCGCCGCGTAGCCGTACCCTTCCCCCGAAAAAGCGTTTTCGAGTTTTTTATGCACCAGCGAAAACTTTTTTCGATACATTTCTTTGGATTCGTAGCGCTTCATCTCACGGGCGAGATCGGGCAGTTTTTCGCAATCCGCGGCGATCGACTCCAGGATCTCGTCAGACACTCCGATCCGGACCGTCGATTGGCTGAAGCGGCGGATTAGTTCTTCAACTTCGGCCAGATAAGTGGTGAACATCAACTTGCGCTGTTCCGCGATCGTGCGCCGCGTGATATCGCAGGTCACGAACGGATTGCCGTCACGGTCCGCTCCGACCCAGGAACCAAAACGAACGGACGGCGGCTGAACAAGGGTCTGGCCTGGAAATACTTGGCCGAATTCCTGTCGGAGCTTTTCATGCACCGCGGGAACGAGACGCAGGATCGTCCGCTTGAAATAAAAGATCGTCTGCTCGACCTCGTCCATCACATTCATTTTGCGCTGGCGCACTTCGGAAGTCTGCCAGAGGATCTCAAGCGAGCGCTTGATGTCCTCGATCATGCCGTCACGCTCCAGAAAGGTGCGTTCGGAGCGGTTCAGCTCGGTGAGGGCGGTATCGATCCTCAGGAGGTGATCGAGCACCGTCCGGCGCTTGGCCTCGGTCGGATGCGCGGTGAGCACCGGCTCGACCTCCAGCCGCGACAAAAGATTCCGAACTTCTTCGGCTCCAAGACCGCGGCGCTTCAGATCGTGCAACAGCTTGCGCAGGGACATGTCCTGCAGCCGCGCAGGGTCACGGTCGTAATCACGGATGCGGCGCACGCGCTGCATTTCTTCGGCGATATTCACCAGTTGGAAAAAAATTGTGAACGCGCGCGCGACTTTGTACGCGTCGTCGAGCGAAAGTCCGTCGATAAGTTTTTCAAGCTTTTTAACCAGTTTCGAGTCGTGCCGGAGGCGGATCTTTTTGGAAGTGATGCGGATCTCTTCAATGATGTCGAACAGGCGCTTGCCTTCCTGATCACGGATCACATCCCCCAGCAAGGTCGTCAAAAACCGCACATCCTTGCGCAAGCGGTCGAAGGTCGAATATTTAGCGGATTGATCGAGGGCGGATTTCATAACAGAATTATAACACCACAGAAAAAAAACCCGGCCTCTTTCGAGACCGGGTTTTTTAAATTAACTCGTCATTGCGAGGGCGTTGTCTAAGCCCCCTGCTGCGAAGAGGACGAGGACCGTCCCCCGCCCCGTCCGCCGCGATAGCTCCCGCGGCC
>JAGVCY010000251.1 GCA_020058965.1 Candidatus Omnitrophota bacterium
GCCGAGCCGATGCGGATCTTGATATCCTCGGAGGTGCGCTCGCCGATCATCAGATTGTAAGTTTTTTTGATGTGGTCGACGATCGCCTCGTCCAGTTCATCACCTGCGATGCGGATCGATTTGGCAAATACGATGCCGGCAAGCGAGATCACGGCGATTTCAGTCGTTCCGCCGCCGATGTCGATGATCATGTTTGCGGCGGGATCCTGAATCGGTAAGCCGACTCCGATCGCCGCGGCGATAGGCTCTTCAACCAAATAAACTTCCCTCGCGCCGGCGGAGGTGGCGGAGTCTTTGACGGCGCGCTTTTCGACGGCGGTGATACCGGACGGAACGGCGATAACGATGCGGGGACGAACCAAGTGGCGGCGCTTGTGCGCCTTCGAAATGAAGTAGCGGAGCATGCTCTCGGTGATTTCAAAGTCCGCGATGACGCCGTCCTTCATGGGACGGATGGCCGCGATGGATCCGGGGGTACGGCCCAGCATTTTTTTGGCTTCATCACCGACCGCAATGACCTTGCCGGTAGCTTTCTCAATGGCCACGACGGACGGCTCAGATATGACAATGCCTTCTCCACGGACGGTCACCAGGGTGATGGCAGTACCCAAGTCGATTCCCATATCGTTGGAAAAAATACCGATGATGCGATTAAAAATATTACGAAAGAGAAGGCCTATCTTGTCCAAAACATTGCCTCTTTAAGTGGGAAAAACCAATTTCCAAATTTGAAGTCTAGAGTATAGGACAATGGTTCGGGGGTGTCAACCAGCAGTCTGCTGCTGACTGTATTTTGCCCCTGCTTTCACTAGAAGCTCGAAGAAATTTGGAAAACTGGTCGCGATGCAGGCGGTGTCCTTGATCCGGGTTTGCCCGTCCGCGATCATTCCGGCCACGATGAAGCTCATTGCGGTGCGGTGATCACCATAGGACTGCAGCGGGGTCTTGGAGGCGCGCAAAGGAGTCGGGCCGTCCACCCACACGCTGTTTCCCTTCACCCCGATCCGCGCGCCCATCAATTTCAGCTGATCGACCATCGACGCGACACGATCCGTCTCTTTAACGCGCAATTCCTCAACTCCATGAAACCAACTCTTGCCCTGCGCCTGCGTCGCGATCACCATCAGGATTGGAAGCTCATCGATCAGCGACGGCACTTCGGATGGCTGGACCGTTGTGGCGCGGAGCGCCCGGGGGCTCACCTCAAAATCAGCGGTTATTTCGGGCCCCTGCTGATGCAGACACGAGGGCTTGATTCCCGCACCCATACGATTGAGCGCGCGGATGATACCGATGCGAACCGGATTCCATAGCACGCGCTTGAGCGAAATCCGTGAGCCCGGAACCAGCAGGCCGATCGCGATCAAAAAGGCCGCGCTCGAAATATCTCCCGGCACTTCGATCTTGAACGGCCGCGGCTCACGACCTGGATGGAGCGTGATCTTATGTCCGGATTGGGTCAGGTCCAAACCTGTGTATTTAAAAAACCGCTCCGTATGGTCGCGTGTGGGAATCTCCTCGATCACTGTGGTCGGTCCTTCCGCAAAAAGTCCCGCCAAAAGCGCAGCTGACTTGACCTGAGCGCTGGCAACCGGCAGTCGATAAGTCGTGCCTTTAAGCTGCCGTCCGCAGATCGTGAGCGGCGCGGTGATTTTTGCGCCTTTTCCTTTAATGTCAGCACCCATCAGTATCAGCGGAGCGGCCGCCCGATTCATAGGCCTGCCGGAAAGAGACGGGTCACCGGCGAGGCGGGTTGTAAATGGCTGAGCGGCCAGGATGCCGCTCATCAGCCGCATCGTGGTTCCGGAGTTTCCGCAATACAGCGTCGTTTTGGGTTTGCGAAGTCCCTTTAAACCCACTCCATCGATGATAAGCCGGTTTTTGGACCGTGCCTCGCGTCGTATCTTGACACCCATCGCCTCAAAGATTTTGGCCGTATTCTGACAATCTTCCGATGTCAAAAAATTTTTTACGCGGCTTTGGCCCTTTGCCAACGCACCCATCATTATGGACCGATGCGAAATCGATTTGTCGCCCGGAAGCGCTGTCGTGAGTTTGAGCGGCTTTTGGCGGGAAATGACGACGCTGCGCATCGGACCGGCAGATTTCATTTGGCGCGTTCCCGCTTGAGCAGTTTTTTAAAATCATCCGGCAGCGGCGCTTCAAATGTGACGGTTTTGTGAGTCGTTGGGTGCGTGAAGGTTATTTTGTGCGCGTGCAAGGCCAGGCGCATCGTCTCTGCTTTGCCATACAGGGGGTCGCCCAAAACCGGATGACCTAAATAGCTCATATGCACGCGGATCTGATGGGTGCGGCCCGTGACCGGATGCAGCTTTAAATAGGTGGATTGCGGGAACCTTTCCGCAACGACATAATGGGTGACGGCATCTCGCGGAATTTGCGGATTGACCGCGGTCATCTGGGTTCGGATATGCGGGTCGCGGCCTACCGGCTGTTCGACGCGGCCCTGCATGCGATCCACCCGCCCCATGACCACCGCCGCGTATTCCTTGTGTACTTCGCGCGAACTAAACGCCTTGCTGAGAGCCCGATGCGCCCGGTTGCTTTTAGCCACGATCAACAAACCCGAAGTATCGCGGTCCAGCCGATGAACAATGCCCGGCCGATCACCGCCCCCGAGATCGGACAGCTTTCGGCGCGTACCGACCAGCGCGTTGACGAGCGTTCCAGTTTGATTGCCTGATCCCGGGTGCACGACAAGACCGGATGGCTTGTTGACGATTAAAATATCGGCATCCTCAAAGATCACGCCGAACGGAATCTTCTGTCCGAGCATTTTTGTTTTTGCTTCGTGAACCATCATAATATCGACCACATCCCCCGTCTTCATGGCACGGTCAGGATCCGCGCACAGCTCGCCGTTCAGCGCGACCGACCCCTGAAGGATCAATTTTTTGACGATCTTGCGCGAAAAAACCGCATTGCCCGAGCGCGTCGCCACAAATTGGTCGAGGCGGCGGCCCGCATCCACCGGACTGCAAACGATCGGAACGGTCTTGGGTTTTGATTTACGAACCGGCATCATTTTTCCTTTAAACCTGCTTGTATCTGGGCTCGACACAGAAGAACGAAGCCCGACACCAAAAATAAAATTGCGGACATCAGCTGCGGAAGTGAAAGGCCCAGCGCGGCCGTCGTCTGGTCTCCACGAAAGTATTCCGTCACAAATCGAATCGTTCCATAACCGATTCCATAAAACCAGATCAGATTGCCTGTCTGCTTCACCCGCCTAAAGCACTGATCCAGCGCCACAAATAGCAACAGCAGGAGTGCGGTATTCAAGAGTTGAACGGGAAAACGGCATCCCAGCCCTTCCGGCAAACATATTCCAAGGGGTGGATGGGCCTCAAAACCATAACAGCAGCCGTTCAAAAAACACCCGATCCTGCCGGCCGCCTGCGCCAGCGCCAATCCCGGCATAAAGATATCAAAAGTCAATCCGACCGCCAGCCCGCGGACTCGCGTATATAGGAAAGCGGCAAGAACTCCACCGGCGAAGCCACCATACCACACCAACCCCCCGTGGTTCAGGAGAACCATCTCGAGCGGATGGCGGACAAAATAACTCCAATCCAGCGCCACATACAGCGCCCGGGCGCCCGCAATCCCGCCCAACAGCGCGGCAAAAGCAACATTGGTTAGTTGCTCGGCGTCCACACCACGCGTTCGGCCTCGACGGCGCACATCCGCCAGGCAGAGCAAAAAACCAACCGCCATCATCAGCCCATACGCGTACAAAGTCACCGGGCCCCATTGGAACAGTATCGGCTTCATAAACCCGCCCTGCCTTCCCCGTCGTTTTTCCGTCTCAGCAGCATGCACAAGACCCAGAGCACAAAACCGGCGGTGATGGCCGAATCGGCCACATTAAAAATCGGCCAAACCTTCAAATCAATAAAATCAATGACCGCGCCTTCCCGGAACCGGTCGAGCAAATTGCCCGCGGAGCCGCCCAAGATCAGCGCAAGCGCCAGAGATTCGGCGGCGCGGTTTTTTTCCATAACGATCCGCATCCACCAAACAGCGAGAACCAGCGTCAGGACGGCCGCGAATAGCGCCAGCGCCCGGGGCGCGTGTGAACCCAAGCCGAACGCGGCACCCGCGTTGCGATGCAGCGTGAACGCGAGCCAGGGAGAAGCGATTTCGACGGAGCGGGACTCGTCCAGGAAACGGACAGCCCAAATTTTGGTCAGACGGTCAGCGACCCAAACCACTACGGCGGCCGTCGACGATATAAAAATGCGTCGAAGGGGCACGCGATTAGCGCTTGGGCTTAAAATTTTTCTCGTCCGTTGACTGGCAGGGAACGCAGTATTCGGCAAAGGGCACGACCTTCAGACGCGACTTGTTGATGGGCTTGCTGCATTCCAGACAAATACCGAAGGATTTGTCATCAATGCGCTTGAGGGCTTCATCAATTTTGTACAAAATTTCCTGGCCGTTGCCGGCAAGGTTCAGCGCGAACTCGCGATCGTAGTTGTCCGTCGCCTGATCGGCCATATGAAGGCTGTAGCCCGACAGATCCCCGGACGAGTCCTTGGTGGACTGATTCAGGTTGCCGCCCTTCACGCGATCGAGACCGTCGTTTAATTTGAGTTGCAGGTCCTGCAGAGATTTTTTGAAGCCCTTGAGCTCCTGATCCGTCATGTGCTTCATCGCTTCAATCCTTTCACCGCGCCATCACAGCGCAGGCATAAATCCGGGTGTTCAGCGCTTTGTCCCACATCGTCCCGCCAAATCCAGCATCGGGCGCACTTGGTTCCGCCCGATCGCTTCACTTGGATAACGGTGCCGCCCGCAGATTCGCGGACGCTGAGTTTAGAAACCAAAACTACGAGCGCCAGCAATTCGCGCTCCACAGTCAAAAAATTAAGATCCGGTCCCTTCGAAGTGTGCAATTCTACCTCAGCCTCGAGCGAATTTCCAATTTCTTTTTGCTCGCGTTTTTCTTCGAGCGCCTTCAGGATGCGGTCGCGCCATTCCAACAGCGTGACCCACTTGTCTTCCAGTGCCGGATCTTTTTGGCGGATGGCCTCCGATGGCCATTCGCCATGATGCACGCTCGCTTCCCGGCCCTCGGCCGTCGGTAAAAAGCCCCAGGCTTCTTCCGCCGTGAACGGGAGAATGGGCGCCAACAACTTGATCAAAGCAACACAGATCTGATGCAGGGCCGTGCGGCAGGAGCGGCCGGACCGGGACGACGCAGGATCCGTGTAAAGCCGGTCTTTGAGGAGATCAAAATAAACCGCCGAGAGATCCTTCACACAAAATTGATACATCACTTGATAAAAACGATGGAATTCGCAGGCGTCATAAGCCGCGGTCGCTTCTTCGGTCACCATCGCAAGCCGGGACAGCGCCCAGCGATCCGATTCCATCAATTCCACCGCGGCCAGCCCGTCCCGCTGCGGGTCAAATCCATGGAGATTACCCAGCATGAACCGCACGGTGTTCCGAAATTTTCGGTAGCTGTCAGCGATCCGGTCAAAAATATCCTTCGAAACGCGAATGTCTTCCGAATAATCGGAGGATGCGACCCAAAGCCGTAAAATATCGGCTCCGAGCTGCTTCATGATGACCTCCGGCGCAACGACATTGCCGACGGACTTGGACATTTTGTGACCCTGCCCGTCCACGACAAATCCGTGCGTGAGCACCGACTTGAACGGTGCCTTGCCCTGCACCGCGCAGGACAACAGCAGCGATGATTGAAACCACCCGCGATGTTGATCACTGCCTTCCAGGTACATATCCACGGGATGACTTGCGTCCGATTTCAGCCGCCGTGCGCTTACGGCCCGCCAACTGGAGCCGGAGTCGATCCAAACATCGAGTGTGTCCGTACCCTTTTTGATCCCGGCCGACGGTGCCAGGCCAAGCCGCGCGGCCAGCACCGCGTCAGCTTCCGTGAACCAGACATTCGTCCCCTCTTTTTCAGCCACATCCGCAAACCGCCGCACCGTGGCCGCGTCCAAAATACTTTTTCCGTCCGCGTCATAAAAAACGGGGATCGGCACGCCCCAAGTCCGTTGACGCGAAATGCACCAATCCGCCCGCGATCCCACGCTGCCCTCGATGCGGTTCCTGCCCCACGCGGGGATCCATTGAACCGTCGGGATCACATCGAGCGCTTGCTGCCTAAAAGCGTCGACGCGGATGAACCACTGCTTCACGGAACGGAAAATGATCGGAGTCTTGGACCGCCAGCAATGCGGGTAGCTGTGCGAATAAGGTTCGGCCGCGATGAGCGCGCCGCGCTCTCCGAGCAGGACGACGATCTGGGCGTTGGCTTCAAATACATTCACACCGACAAGGGTTGGAAGTCCGGCATCGGCCGTCAGGCGGCCGCGGTCGTCGACCGGAGAAAACGGAGGAAGGTTGTTTTTTTGGCCGAGAGCGTAGTCGTCCTGTCCGTGGCCCGGCGCGATGTGGACAAAACCCGTGCCGGATTCTGAGGTCACGAAGTCAGCGGTCAAGATGCGGCCGCCGTGATCGGGTAAAAATGGATGCCGGTACCGGACGCCGCGCGATTCCAGCTCGCGGCCGTGAATGCTTTGAAGATGCTTGTAAGATTTTTTGGAAGCGCGCTCAAGCTCCGACAACCGGGCCCGCGCGATCAGCAGGATTTCGGATTCGTCCGCGATAAAGAGGTACTCCAGCTCCGGGTGGGCCGCGATGGCCAGATTTGCAGGCAGCGTCCAGGGCGTGGTCGTCCACGCGACCAAGCTCACGGGCGCCGACGCCGGCAGCCCTGCGCGGCGGCGCGCTTCGTCAGCCAGAATTTTTCCATGACCGGTTGTGTCCGAACCGTTGATCTCAAAACGCACAAAAACCGCCGTGTCGGTCCGATCCTGATATTCAATTTCCGCTTCCGCGAGCGCGGTCTGGCAGCCGGTGCTCCAATAAACCGGTTTCAACCCCTGATACACCAGGCCTTTTTCGACCAAGTCCGCGAAGTTGCGTAAAATATCCGCTTCGTATGCCGGACTCATGGTCAGATACGGTTCGTCCCACTCTCCCCACACACCGAGCCGTTTGAACTGCTCCCGCTGGATATCAATAAATTTTTGGGCGAAGTCCGCAGATTCGCGCCGTATGCGCGCGGGATTTTTATCTTCCGGCTTGAGGGTCTTCATCACCTGATGCTCGATCGGAAGGCCGTGACAATCCCAACCCGGGATGTACGGCGCGTCAAAGCCGCGCATCGTCTTGTACCGGACGATGAAGTCCTTGAGCGTCTTGTTGAGCACATGCCCCAGATGAATTTCGCCGTTGGCGAAAGGAGGGCCGTCGTGAAGCACAAAGCGCGGGCGGTTTTGCACCTTTTCGCGAAGCGCGCGGTAGGTTCCGGCATTTTTCCAGCGGTCGAGAATTTCTTTTTCGCGATTGGGCAGATCCGCCTTCATCGGGAAGTCAGTCTTCGGAAGATTCAGCGTGTCTTTGTAATTGACGCTCATAAGGCGGTTATTCTATCAAAAAATCACTAGCGAAGGCGGGCGGCGATTTCGAGCAGGGATTGGACGAGGAAGGCGCGGATAAAAATGATCGCGAGCATCGCCAGGAGCGGCGAAAGGTCGATGCCTCCGACCCGTTCCGGCGGAACCAGGCGGCGCAGCGGTTCGAGCACCGGCTCCGTCGCCCGTTGAAGAAAAATAATAATGGGGTTGTAAGGGTCCGGGTTCACCCAGCTCACCAGGGCTCGAATGAGCAGGATCCACCAGTAAATATTGAGCAGCACATCCAGCACCTGCGCGACGGCTGACAAAAAATTAGCGACGATGAACATTGCCCTGTCCCTGTGTTGATAGTTCTCCGGCGCGGCGTTGCGCGGCGGTCATCGCTTCACGAACGACCTTTCCAAAACCCCTGCTGCGAAAAACCTTGAGCGCCGCTTCCGTGGTTCCCCCCTTCGACGCCACGCGCGCAATCAGCGTATCCGGATCGTCCCCGCCGGCCACCATCATCTTGGCGCTTCCCAAAAAAGTTTGATACACGAGTTTTTTGGCGACATCGGATTTCATCCCAAGTTCGTACGCGGCCTCGATCATTTTTTCTGCGAGCAAAAAGCAATAGGCCGGTCCGGAACCCGAAACCGCCGTGACCAGGTCCATCATCGGCTCCTTCACTTCCACCGCGGATCCGATCGCCTTTAAAATGAGCTCCGTAATTTGCCGGTGGCGCGCCGTGGACCCTGAGCCAAGCGCATAAGCCGAAATACCCTCACCGATCAGCGCGGGCAGGTTGGGCATCACGCGGACCACGGGGTTTTTGTCTTTAAGATGTTTTTGGATGCGGGCAATGGGCACGCCTGCGGCGATGGAGATGATGAGCGCCGATTCAGGGAGAGCGGAGGACAGGTCATCGACGACCGAATCGAGGACCTGGGGCTTGACGGCCAGGATCACCGCGTCCGCCACACTGGCCGCCTGCCTATTGGACTTGGCGATTTTAACGCCCAAATCTCGCTTGAGCGCCTGCGCTTTTTTAGCGTCCGAATCCGTGATGTGGAGATTCTGAGGATAAAACGACGCCTCCACCAGCCCGCGGATGATGCTGGCGCCCATATTTCCGCATCCGATGACGGCTACTTTGAGATTTTTTGGAACAACGGTCTGTTTCATAGAGGTTACTTTATCACACCCATTCGCATGGAGTTACATCCGCTCCGCAGCAGATGTCGGTCGAGTCCCAAAAATGGCGCTGCCGATACGGACCATCGTGCTGCCGGCAGCGATGGCTTCTTCGAGATCGGCGCTCATGCCCATCGAGAGCGTGTCCCAGGGAAGACCCGCGGCCTTGCCCTCTTCAAAGAGGTTTTTGAGACGGTTGAAGGAGCGGCGGATGAGCGCGCGGTCATCGGTGTTCGGCCCAATTCCCATAAGGCCTCGGATTTTTAAATATTTAAATCTGCTCCAATCAACGGAGGAGATCAGTTCCTCAAGTTCCGAAATCTCAAACCCCGCTTTTGAGATTTCTCCCGAAATCTGCACTTCGATCAGCCCATCGCACTTTGCGCCCCGCGCGGCAAGAAGCTTTTCCGCTTTTTCCAATACTTCAAGCCGATCAAACGATTGCACCATCGAAAAACATTCCAAAATCCGATTCAGCTTGTTGGTCTGTATCTGCCCCAAAAAATGCCAGTTCATCGGCTGCCCCCGCAGTTCGGCAATTTTGGTCTCCGCCTCCTGAAACCGATTCTCCCCAAAGTCCGTCAACCCCGCCGCCGCCGCCTCCCGCACCGACTCCACCGGAAAAGTCTTACAAACCGCCACCACTGCCACTTCCGACCGCACCCGCCCCGCCGCCCGGCAAGCCACCCCAATCCTCTCCTCCACCCTTCTAAGATTTTCAGCAATCATCATATTTTCTCATCTTCATTTAGTTTGAGGCGCACGCGGAGGACAGGAGTCATCGGAGGGCTTTTGCGTTGCAAGGCGTCCCCGCCGCAGCGACGCAATGGAGTTCGCGCGCCTAGTCTTAGACAGCGTGCGAACGGCTCTGCCCGCAGAGGACTCCTGTCCTCCGCGTGCGCCTCAGCACGACTAAAAATATTCTTCGACGAAAGACTGCGCCCGACTCTTCACGCTGTCAAAAATCGACATCCACTGAACCGTTCGTATCGGGATTCGTTTGGAGGTGGTCGTCAAAAGGGCGAGACCGACAAGTACCGAGTGGCGCTCCATCTCGAGCTTGGTTCCGGCCGCGAGCGATGAGCGAAGGGTCCAGCGGTTACCCCACGCCTGCCGCAGACTCTCGCCCCAAGAATCAGATTCGATCGCCTCTCCGGTTACAAAAACGGCGGTTTCGGGCGTAGGGGCACTTTTGTTTAAAAAATCAGCGAGCCGCTCCGCTTCCGCGGCGGCATAGCCATGCGGCACCAAAAAGGATTTGTATTCCTGAATCGCATAGCGCTCAAAAAGCACTTGATGACATGCTCGGGCGCCGGCCAAAATCACCACCGTTCGACGGGCCATCTCTTCAGGATTAAGGATCCCAAACACCCCCGCCAAGCCGGACGGAAAAAGCCGCTTGGCCTCATATCCGGCTCTTTCACAGACAAGCCGCAGGGTCTGGGCATGCGCCGAATCCGAAAAAAGCAAATGCATGACCACCGTTAGTTCCTTGCCGCAAATCCCGATCGGATTATGCAAAGAATCCATCCGGTCGATCAAAAAACCAGATTCCTTCTGATAAACCAGATGCTGGTCGATCGGTTCCAATGCCTGCATCGCGCGGGCTTTGGCTTCCCGGATATGCCGCGGCGCGAATTCCTGATCCGAACCGTCCTGAAACGATACTCCCCGGACCCGGACGCTCCGCAGCCCCGGGTCATCCAGCGATGCTGTAAGCTTATGAATCTTGAGCCCGCTTTGGCGGCGCGCTTCGCGGGCGGCAAACCAAATGCTGTCGGTGAGATTCGCCAAATGCCTGAAGGTTCCGTTTTCCATCCCGCGCGTCGGACGCTCAGCCACACCGAGAACATCCACAAAGGGCGCCCGCAAACGAACCCGGACATGAGCCACCCGCGTACGGTGTCCGTTCAGTTCAAGCAGCGCCAGGGGTTGTGACCAAGACCACGAATTCATTTATGCGCAGTCTGCTGAAAAAGACTCGTCTGCTTCGTTGCTCGTCGCTCACGTACACGAAGAGTACGCATCGCTCCTCGCGCCTCGCAGCCGAGGCTTTTTGAGCAGACTGTATTGAGGAACATCATCGGGGGCCGACGACGATGTCGTCGAAGCGAAGGTCGATGTAGCGGATTTTTAGAGGGCTCATGTCTTCGGGTTTGGTTTCAACATAGGCCGCGAGACGATCCAGTTTTTCGCTTAGCTTAGAAACCATTCGCTCTTCCATCGAACCCAGTCGCACCTCTATGTCCTGATCGACTCTCAGAATGAGATTCTTGGAGTCCGAAATATCAATTTGTGTGAGGTCGTGATTTTTGAGAATATTCCGTGTGTCGATAATGGCCGCCACACGGATCGCCACCGACAAAAGATTAGACCGAACCTGGGATCCGACGGCAACTCCCCCCATCCCCTTTCCTTTTCCGGACGAAAGGCCGGTGATGATCGGCGACCGCGCGTCGGGCTCTGTGCTGACGGCGAGGATCACGCCGGTGGTGTCGATCCAGTAAAGCTTGTCGAGCAGAAGCCGTGCGGCCGCCAGGCGGCGTCGCAAAAAAATGTCAATCCGGTTGGGGAGCTTGCGCCGGACCCTCACATCCTGAAACTCCGGATGAAACCGCCGGATGTGCCGCTCGATCTCCTGCAAGTCAACCGCTGTCTGATTGATGTTGGGGCGAATTCCGGCAAATTGAAACGGATTCTGAACCGCAAGCACCCGGCGCGCGGTCAGATCAAACACCCCGACATCCCGTATGACAAAAAGTTGGGACTGCTCGGCAAAGGCAAGCGATCCGCCGATGAGGAGACCGAGCGCGCCGAACGAAAATAAAAATGGCAGCAATCCAAATACCGTGTTGAGCGTTTTGGATCGGCCGGAGCGGAGTGATTGGCGTTTTTCTTTAGGAGCTTGGGATTTAGCCATGGAATTTTACTTGTTTAAGCGATTCTTCCATCATCATAACACAAAGGTCGGCGAACGGAATCCCATCACGAGCCGCCTCTTTGGGCAAAAGACTCGTCGCGGTCATCCCGGGGCTCGCGTTCACTTCTAGCGGAAAATCATCTTCAGCCGTTACGATGAGATCCACCCGGGAGTATCCGCCGCAACCCAAAGCGCGGTGCGCGCGCAGCGCGGATGCCCGGATCCGCTGCTGCCGCTCCTCGGATATATCGTCTGGAAAAACATAAAGCGTCCCGGCATTTGTGTATTTGGCGGCGTAATCATAAAAATCCCGTGCCGGCCGGATCTCGATCGCCGGCAGCGCGCGGTCCCCGAGGATTCCGACGGCCATTTCGCGGCCGCTGATCTTAGATTCCACGATAATTTTATCATCCTCGGCAAATGCCGCAGCCAGTGCCGAGGGAAGGTCGTCAGATGCCCGAACCTGGCTCACTCCGATGGATGATCCCCCGCAGCACGGCTTCACAAAAATTGGATAATTAAATTCGTTCGGTCCCAGCGTCTCTCCGGTCCTCAAAACTTTCCAGCGGGGTTCGGACAACCCCGCCTTACGAAAGGCCTGTCTCGAAACCTCTTTGTCCATCGCCCGGCGGCAAGCCTCCGGGCCCGACCCGGTGTATGCGATCCCCGCCTTTTCAAGCGCCGACTGAATCTGCCCGTCCTCGCCGAACGCTCCATGCAGCGCAATAAACACCAGATCGGCTCCCACGGCCTGAATTTGGCTGACCGCGTTTGTGTCGACATCCAAAAGCTGCGCAGCAAGACCTTTTGAGCGAAGGGCAGCGTGCACGGCCGCTCCCGAACGAAGTGACACTTCCCGCTCGGACGAAACCCCGCCCGCAACCACCGCGATACGATAGCGGGCAAGATCCGCGCTCATTTAAAAACCCTGATCTCGCGCCGCAGACGAACCCCAAATTTCTCAAAAACGGTTTTTTCCGCCAAATCCATCACCGCAGCAACATCTCCCGCGGTCGCGCCCCCATAATTCATCACAAAATTACCGTGCACCGTCGATACGCCCGCGCCGCCGATGCGGCATCCTTTGAGTCCTGCTTCGTCTATCAACCGGCCGGCCGATTTCTGTCCCTCAGGATTTGCGAACATGCAGCCGCAATTGGGGTTTTTTAAGTCTTGAGTCTTTTGCCGATATTCCTGATAGGTCGCGATATTGGCCCGCGTCACTTCAGGCGCGACGCGCGGAAAACCAAAGACCGCCTCCGTCACGATGCTTCCGCCCAGCGCGCTGGACCGATAGCCAAACCGAGCCGCCGCACGGTCAAATTTTATGATACCTCCCAAAGAATCCACCCGGGTTCCTTCAATAAAATATCCATCCACCCAGCGCGATGAGCTTCCCGCGTTCATTGCCACCGCTCCCCCGACTTGCGCCGGAATCCCGTACAAGAATTCACACTCACCATAGCCCTGATCGATCAAATATTTTAGCAGCAGTCCAAGCGGCAAAGCCGCGCCGGCCCGCACCGTTCCATCCTCGCGCGCTTCCACGCCTCCGAACGCTGCGGCTCCTGGATCCAAATGGATCACCAGCCCCCGCACACCCTCGTCCGCCGCCAGCGCGTTGCTCCCTCCTCCCATCACCCGCCACGGAACTCCGGCCTCGCCCGCCAATTTTACGGCCCGCGCCAGCGCCGCCAAGTCCGACGGCTCGAACCACGCTTCGGCCGGCCCGCCGACCCGTATGCTGGTGTGACGCGACAAAGGCTCCTCCCGCTTCCATGCACCGGGACACTCCGCGCTCAATCGTTCAAACCAATTCATGCGTGTACGCGTCCTTCAATTCTTCGCACAGCCGTCCAATATCTCCCGCGCCCATGCACAATAGAATTCCTTTAAGATGAACCGCTTTCTTCAATTCCTGATGAAGCCGGTCCCTCGGGACATAACGAACTTCGCCGCCGCGCGCATCCCGGATCTGCCGCGCCAGCAATTCGCCGCTCACGCCCGCGATCGGACTCTCCGACGCGGCATAAACATCCGTAATGATCACCTCGTCCGCATCGTTAAACGCCGTCGCGAATTCATCCGCCAAAGCCAGGGTACGCGAATACCGATGCGGCTGAAAAACCGCCGTAAGCTTCGACGGCTTAAAACTTCTAGCCGCGTTCAGTGTCACCCGGATCTCCGCTGGATGATGGGCGTAATCATCCACCAAAATAAAGTCCTTCCCTTTAAACCTGATATCAAAGCGACGCGATGCCCCGCGAAACGACTCCAGCGCCTTCGCCACGGCGCTCCAGGAGCAGCCGGATTCCAGCGCCAGCGCCGCCGCGCCCAGCGAATTAAGCACATTGTGAACCCCGGGCACTCCGAGCCTCAGTTCCCCAAGAACTCCCGTCGGTCCCCACACCGTGTAGCGGCTCCCGCCCGCCGTCAACTCGACCTGCGCCGCAAGGTACCGCGCATCCTCGCTAAATCCATAGCCGATCCCGCCCGCTTCCTTTAATAATTTTCGGGTTTGCGGACATTCGGTGCAGCCGTACCACTTTCCGCCGCTCTTCAATTGCCGGGTGAAGCCCAAAAAAGTATTATATATTTCATCCAAATCCAAAAAATGATCCATGTGATCGCGATCGATGTTGGTCACGATGATCGCGTCAGGTTCGTAGGCCAAAAATGAGGAGTCGCTTTCGTCCGCCTCCAGCACCATCATTCCGCCGGACCCCATCACCGCATTGCCGCCCAGCTCCGGCACCTTCGCGCCAACGATCACCGTCGGCATCCGTCCCTCCTCTTGAAAAATCCGTCCCAACATGGCGGTCGTTGTCGTTTTGCCATGCGTTCCCGAAACCGCGGCCGTCCACTGCCCCTGCGACAAAAATGCTAGCGCCTCCGACCGATGGTGAACGGCCAACCCGCGCCGCTTGGCCTCTTGAATTTCAGGATTATCTTCACGGATGGATGAGGAATACACGATGCATTCGGCCGTTCCGATATTTTTGGCATGGTGGCCGACATGAACCGCAATGCCTTGTTGATTGAGCGCCCGGGTCATGGCGTTTTCTTCCACATCCGAACCGGTCACGAGAAATCCCTTACGGGCCAGCATCTGGGCGATCGCGCTCATTCCGATCCCGCCGATCCCGATAAAATGATAGGACGCGTGGCGCTTCATCTATGATTTTCCATCCAGATCTTCCACCAAATCCACGAGCGCGTTGGCGCCGTCTGTTTTTAAAACTTGCGAACAGCGCGCGCCCATTCCGCGAAGTGCGGCGGGATCCGCGGCGGCCTGATCGATCAGGCCCCTCATCTGATCGAGCGTGCACTCCGCTTCTTCAAGCATCCAAGCCGCTTCCCCGTCCACCAACACCCGGGCGTTACGCACCTGATGCGCGTTGGCGTGCGGATACGGGATCAGAATCGCCGGTTTTGAAAAATAAGAAAGTTCATGCAAAGTTGCCGAGCCGGCGCGGC